>NZ_JBQSXG010000011.1:0-43534 GCF_052378005.1 Psychrobacter sp. AOP31-B2-9 | reverse complement strand
TAAATGATAATTTTTATAGTTAGAATTAACTCCCGAAAAGAAGTCAAAACCAACTTTATTTTTTAGCATTCTATATCAGCAAAAATCCACACAAGTTGTTCTTTAGTTGTGCTTTTAAATAGTGTCTCTTCACTGTCGTCCAGTTAAAGAGTTATATATCTAATAACTAAGCAATGTGCTTATCGTTATTAGCGAGCCGACTATCATATCATAACGATTTGGTTTGTCAAGCTTTTTTATAATTTGTTTCTCAAGGTTCGCTGCGTTGTTACTATGTAATTCACCCTAGTAATGCTTGGCTCGTCCTGATGAGGTGCGTATTATAGAGAGTTTCTGACGGGTGTCAACTGCTTTTTGACAAGTTTTTTAATTAATTTCAACAAACATAAAATAGACTAGTATTTTCAATATGTTAGCGAAAAAACTTTTTAGGACGGCGCTGCGACTTAAACCATCATCACTTCATTAGTTATATAGTGGTAGCAAAATTGGCGTTATCTATTACCTATTGATATCTGCTTAATAAATACTTATATAGTCAATCCGATATGAACATGATGCAGCGAGATAAGACGTTATTTTTCATATAGTTAGCTGAATGTAAAACTGTTATGGATTTAAACGCGCCACTGGTATAAATTTTACTTGCGTGCTGCGTTCCCAGAGGCTGCGCAACATTCATCCCAGTAGCGCTATGACATTTTTAGAGTGTATCGACTATAGCATCGGTAATTAGGTAACTTTGAAGCATCAAGTGCTGCATCGATACTTAACAAGTGCTGCATCGATACTTAAACAGTCACCGTGCTGACATCGCTTGTTATAATACTTTTGTCACTTTGTATCTATATTCTCCAACCTAGTGTTGCTAGGCAGTGTTTGCTATAATAGTGGCTTTTATGACACTACCTTGTAATGCTAAAGTGAGCCTTTAGATAAAGTGGCCAAAAGCATGCTATTAATATCGTCTCAACTTAGTATTTTGGGTGGTACTTTTCTTAACATATCACAGCAGTTAGATATAATTGATGCGGTCTTACGGTTATATGATTGATGGTTGCAATCATCACTGCCAACGGATCCAAAAAGGTGAATAGATTATGGTAGCGATTACTTTACCAGATGGTAGCGTAAAAAACTTTGAAGGCAATACCACCGTCATGGAAGTGGCGCAGAGT
This sequence comes from Psychrobacter sp. AOP31-B2-9, assembly GCF_052378005.1. Classification (NCBI taxonomy): domain Bacteria; kingdom Pseudomonadati; phylum Pseudomonadota; class Gammaproteobacteria; order Moraxellales; family Moraxellaceae; genus Psychrobacter; species Psychrobacter sp. AOP31-B2-9. The sequence goes on along the minus strand of NZ_JBQSXG010000011.1, from coordinate 42,356 downwards.
ATTGGTGCAGGACTTGCCAAAGCGACGGTCGCTGGGCGCGTTGATGGTCAATTAGTCGATGCACACGATCCGATCACCCATGATGCCAAAGTTGAAATCGTGACGCCAAAAGACGCTGACGGTGTCGATATCATTCGCCACTCCTGCGCCCACTTGTTAGGTCATGCAGTAAAACAGCTCTACCCAGAGGTAAAAATGGTCATCGGACCGGTCATCGAAGATGGTTTTTATTACGACATCTATAGCGAGACGCCGTTTACCCCTGAGCATATGGAAGCCATCGAAAAACGCATGATGCAACTGATCAAACAAGATTATGATGTCATCAAAAAAATGACACCGCGCGATGAAGTGATCAAGATATTTGAAGAGCGCGGTGAGGACTATAAGCTTAAATTAATCAACGATATGCCGGGTGAAGAAGCCTTTGGTCTGTACCATCATCAAGAGTACGTCGATATGTGCCGTGGCCCGCACGTACCAAACACGCGCTTCTTAAAAGTATTTAAACTGACCAAAATGTCGGGTGCATACTGGCGCGGTGATGCCAAAAACGAGCAGCTGCAACGTATCTATGGTACAGCGTGGGCTGATAAAAAAGACCTAAAGGCCTATATCCAGCGTATTGAAGAAGCAGAAAAACGCGACCACCGTAAAATTGGTAAAGCGTTAAACCTGTTTCACATGCAAGAGCAAGCACCAGGCATGGTATTTTGGCATGCGAATGGTTGGACCATTTACCAAGTGCTTGAACAATATATGCGTAAAGTACAGCATGATAATGGCTATGAAGAAATTAAAACACCACAAATCGTGGATCGTAGCTTGTGGGAACGTTCTGGTCATTGGGGTAACTATGCAACCAATATGTTTACGACTTCGAGTGAAAACCGTGATTATGCCGTAAAACCTATGAACTGCCCTTGCCATGTGCAAGTATTTAACCAAGGCCTGAAATCTTACCGTGATTTGCCTTTACGTATGGCAGAATTTGGTTCTTGTCATCGTAACGAGCCATCAGGTTCATTACATGGTCTAATGCGTGTTCGTGGCTTTACGCAAGATGATGCGCATATTTTTTGTACCCAAGCGCAAATTCAACAAGAAGTTGCTGACTTTATTAAGCTCACGCTTGCTGTCTATGAAGACTTTGGTTTTGATCACATCATCATGAAGCTTTCAACCCGTCCTGAAAAACGTGTCGGTAGTGATGAATCATGGGATTTTGCTGAAAAAGCGTTGGCCGACGCGCTAGATAGTTCAGGCCTTGACTGGGACTATCTACCCGGTGAAGGTGCCTTCTATGGCCCAAAAATTGAATTCAGTCTAAAAGACTCGTTAGGTCGTATATGGCAATGCGGTACTATTCAAGTTGATCCAAACATGCCTGAGCGCCTTGATGCTGAATTTGTAAATGAGCAGAATGAACGCGAAGTACCTGTCATGCTACACCGTGCGATATTGGGTTCGTTCGAGCGTTTCATCGGCATATTGATTGAAAACTATGCCGGTTGGATGCCCGTATGGCTAGCACCACAACAAATTGTAGTCATGAATATCACAGATAAACAGGCCGATGCTTGTGAAAATGTAGTCAGTGAACTAAAAAATGCAGGTTTACGTGCTATTAGTGACTTGCGTAACGAAAAGATTGGATTTAAGATACGAGAGAAAACATTAGAACGTATTCCCTATATGCTAGTATTAGGGGATAAAGAAGTCGAATCGGGCAGTGTCAACGTCCGTACGCGTGAAGGTGAGAATCTTGGCGTAATGAGTATTTCTAAATTTATTACATTAGTACAGACAGCTGTCGCTGAAAAAGGCCGACAGACCCCAAAAACAGATGAGGAGTAATACCTATTAAACAGTCGAACCGTTTGAACATCAACGAAGATATCAATGTCAAAGAAGTCCGTCTCGTCAAAGAAGACGGCGAACAAATGGGCGTGGTCGATATCGAAACCGCGATGAAAGCGGCACGTGAAGACAATCTAGATTTGGTCGAATTGGTTCCAGATGCCAAGCCGCCTGTGTGTAAAATCATGGATTATAAGCATTTCCTCTATGATCAGAAGCAAAAGGCGAAAGAAGCTAAAAAGAACCAAAAGCAAACTCAGCTGAAAGAAATGAAACTGCGTCCTAGTACTGAAGAAGCTGATTATCAGGTCAAACTGAAAAAAATCTTCAGCTTTTTAGAAAACCAAGACAAAGTTAAAATCAGTATTCGTTTTCGTGGCCGTGAAATGGCGCACCAAGAGATTGGTCGTAAGCAGCTAGATCGTATTATCGAAGACACTGCTGAGATTGCTAACGTTGAGCAGTATCCTAAGATGGAAGGTCGTCAAATGGGTATGCTGCTTGGACCAACTAAGAAAAAATAATCTGTTTTGTAGATTGTTTTAGTGGTGGCTGTTAGTCGATGTAGATACTTATAATCTCAACCATCAATATGCTGCGGGATATTGATGGTTTTTTAATATTTAAGCCTGTTAATAGCCATTTTTTAATATAATAAGTCGACGCCACTTTACAAAACCTATCTTCTCAACTCGTTCATTACCCGTTAATCTAAAGCTCTGCTGCACCGCATTTATACTATTCTAATAAGAATAACCGAGTGCATAAGAATATCCATTTACTATCAATGTTTTTTACGGTTACCGCTTTATATAGCTATTGACCAAAAACACTGTCCCTTTTAGATATTACAGGAAACTTCATGCAAGAATTGACCCCACCAGAAAACGCAAAAACTCCAAGTATTTCTTTAACTGCACCTGAACCTGTGAAAGAGATACAAAAAAGTGAAGCAGATCAGATGGTCAAGTTGGATGAAAGCCAGATTCCGGAGCTCGATGCCAAAGTTGATGCTTTTGTAGACCATGTACTTACTAACTCTGTGCACAGCGATGAGTTTCGACAAAACGTGCAATCTATTCACAATTTAGGTACCAAAGAGATTCGAGAGTCAGCACAAGTCTCTAACCGTATGTTAGATTTGCCGGCAAAAAGTCTCAATGATAGCTTGTTTGATAACTCCCCTATCGCTAACTCACTAACGGAACTGCGCGGGATTGTCGAAGACTTAGATCCTAGCAAAAAAGAGCTGACCAGTTCACGTAAGCTGTTTGGTCTCATTCCGTTCGGTAATAAAGTACAAGACTACTTCCGCCAATATGAATCCGCACAGTCTCATATCAATGCCGTTGTTACCAGTCTCTATAATGGTAAAGATGAATTGCTCAAAGACAATGCAATGATTGAACAAGAAAAAGTCAATATGTGGGAGCTGATGCAATCTATTCGTCAGTATGTCTACGTTGGCAAAAAGATTGATGAGCAGCTAGAGCAAAAAGTCTATGCGATAGAAGCGACTGATCCTGAGAAAGCTCGTATTATTAAAGAAGAAATGTTGTTTTATGTCCGTCAAAAAAATACAGATTTTTTGACCCAGCTGGCCGTTAATGTACAAGGGTATTTAGCGCTTGATACCATTCGTCGCAATAACTTAGAGCTGATTAAGGGTGTCGATCGCGCAACCACGACAACGGTATCAGCATTACGCACGGCTGTCGTCGTAGCTCAAGCGATGACCAATCAAAAACTGGTACTCGATCAAATCACTGCGTTGAATAAAACGACCAGTAGCTTGATTGAATCAACCTCAGCAATGCTCAAACGCCAGTCAGGTGAAATCCATGAGCAAGCGACCAGCAGCAGCATTGAACTTGATAAGTTGCAAAATGCTTTTAACAATGTCTATGACACGATGGATATGATTAGCAACTATAAAATCGAAGCACTAGAGAATATGAAACAAACGGTCAATACCTTGACTAGCGAAGTTGATAAAGCACAAAAATACCTTGATAAATCTAATCAAACCACTGTGCTAGAAGTATCAAAAGAAATAAACAGTAAAAAGATAACCGATAAATCAAACACGGTTGATATCGATCTTTGATTTATCCAAACTGCTGTTGCCTCATAGAGGTAATGGCTCCTTGCTAATGAATACACATACAACAATTGACGCAAGATATTACAACGTCGTTCGTGTTAAGATAGCCCTTATTAATAATTTTAAAAATAGATACGGTAATTTATGAGTTGGAATGACCCAAACGCCTCAAGTGAGGCAAAAAGATATGACAACCCCATCCCTAGTCGTGAACTAATACTTAGTACGATTACTGAGCACGGCGAAGTCACTCATCAACAGTTAGCAAAAGCCTTTAATATTGATGATACCGATCAGTTTGATGCTTTGGGTAATCGTCTCAAAGCTATGGCACGTGATGGACAGGTAAACCGTGAAGGTCGTCCTTATCGCTATCGTACAGTGACTCAGCAAGATGTCGTCACTGGCACCGTGTCTGCTCATCCTAAAGGATTTGGCTTTGTACTTTTAAGTGATATGCCAGATTTGTTTTTGCATGAAAAACAAATGCGTTGGGTATTTAATGGTGACACTGTCGAAGCCGTCGGTACATCAACGGACAACCGTGGGCGTACTGAAGGGCGTATTGTTGATATCGTGGAACGTCGCCAAAACAACTTTATTGGTACACTTGCCCGTGATGATGATGGCTACTGCGTTGAGCTTGGTAGTCCAAATAATCATCAGCCAATCACGGTTACTGATGACAATGTTCAGGCATTTAACGCTAAGCAAGGCGCACCTGTTAAAGTTGACATCATTGACTGGCCAAACCAACATGAGTTTGCCACCGGTAAAATCACTGAAGTATTGTCTGACGACAATGACCGCGAATTGATTATTGAGACTACCCTGCTCAACTACGACATTCCATCAGATTTCAGTGAAGCTGCTCTGAAGCAAGCTAATGACTATCAAGAGCCAACTGAAAAAGACATAAAAGACCGCACAGATTTACGTCATCTACCGCTTGTCACTATTGACGGTGAAGATGCGCGTGACTTTGATGATGCTGTATTCGCTGAAAAGCGTTCTGGTGGTAATTACCGTGTCGTGGTTGCGATTGCTGATGTCAGCTATTATGTGACGCCGAACTCACCACTTGATCAAGATGCCTATGAGCGTGGTACGTCAGTATACTTCCCGCATCGCGTGATTCCGATGCTACCTGAGGTGCTATCTAACGGTCTATGTTCACTGAACCCTGATCTTGATCGCTTATGTATGGTTGCTGATATCAAAATATCACGTGCAGGCAAGGTCACAGGATATGAGTTCTATCCATCAGTCATGCACTCACAAGCACGTTTGACTTATAATCAAGTAAATGACTACTTCGTAAATCCGACTGATAAACGTTTGCCTAAATCATTAACGGGCAACAAAGACGTTAAAAAATCTATCGATACGCTACATCAGCTGTATGAGCTGTTGCTTAAAAAACGTGAAGATCGCCATGCAATGGAGTTTGAGACCGTTGAGACGTATATAAAATTCAACGAAAAAGGTGGTATTGCAGATATTTTACCGCGTACTCGTGGTGATTCTCAAAAGCTGATCGAAGAATGCATGTTGTTGGCCAATACCTGTGCGGCAAATTTTGCACTCAAGCATGAATTGCCTGTGTTATACCGTAATCATGATAAGCCTGACAGTGAAAAGTCAATGCGTATTCATGAATATGCAAAAAACTTTGGATTACCATTCCCAGAAGAGAGTCCAACTCAAGCAGATTATCAGCGGATTATTGAAGCAACCAAAGACAGACCTGATGCAATTAGCATACACAGCATGCTATTGCGTTCAATGATGCAAGCCAACTATGCACCTGACAATATTGGTCACTTTGGTTTGGCTTATGACGAATATAGCCACTTTACCTCTCCTATTCGCCGTTATCCAGATTTAATGCTGCATCGTGCGATTAAAGCTAAAGTCACCAACAGCAAACAGCCTGTTATGGACTTCTCTCTCGAAGGCGCTGGTACACAAACTTCAGATACTGAACGTCGTGCCGAAAAAGCATCTCGCTATGTAGAGTCTTGGCTCAAATGTCATTACATGAAAGACCATGTTGGCGAAGAGTTTGAAGGAGTAGTCACTACGGTTACTAGCTTCGGTCTATTTGTAACATTGACTGACTTATATATTGATGGTTTGGTGCACATATCAAACGTCGGTGACGATTTCTTTGTTTATGATGAACAGCAGCAACAGCTGATTGGTAAGGATAAAGGCACGCTATTTGGACTTGGCGATTCGGTGAAAGTACAAGTTGCTGGAGTCAACATGGACCTGTTGCAGATTGATTTTGATCTAAAAGAAAAACTGCAGTCTAGTGCTATGAACCAGACCAAAAAACAGCCTGCTAAAAAGGAGCAGCCTAAGAAAAGCCCTGCAAAAAGAAGTAGCAGCCGCAGCAAAGGTGGCAATAAGAAAGGCTAATCTGAATAAAGACTTGAATAATAAAAAAGGCTAACGATGACGTTAGCCTTTTTTTGTGCTGCGCTATTTATATAATTACTTTTTATTTACGCAGTGCAGATTAGTTACTGTGCAACGCTATCCATATTTTCTAAATTTTTCTGTTCGGTTTGCTGAGCTTGATTTATCTGAGACGTAGCACTATCGAGGATAGCTTTAGGCTGCTCAGCCAAAGGTTGGCTAGTGATATCTTCTGAGCTACTTGCCGTGCTGTCTGTAGCAGAACTGTCTATGTTGGTATTGGTATCATTATTCCCAACGGTAACGCTACTAACAACAACTTCTCTATTTTTCTCATGCTGTTTGCTATTAATAAGATTAAAGCCAAATAGTCCAACGATACCAATCAACGCGAATATAATCAAATGTTTAATTTGCATAAAAATGTTCCATATTTTAATAGTCAGATATATGTTTTGTTGCATTTTTTATGCCTAGTTTTCGCTGGCTGTTACAAACTACTCTTGCGGGCTCTCACTATTCAATAAATCCGTCTCATCTGAATTCTCAGAAATCTCTTGTTCAACCTTTTCCATTAGCTTGTCATCAGGGCTCGTATCTAACACCTCATCAGCACGGCGACCTTGCAAAATAATTTTGGCACGTGCCTTTGCTAGCTTTTTATCTTTACTATCAATGCCATTTTGTTCATTTTTGCCTATATCTGCCGCCTCAGGAATGGTTGAAGTAGTACTCTTATCAGACACACCAATACTTTCATGGCTATCTTGCATGTGTGCAAAAGCTTGCTCTAACTTATGATTAAATCGCAACTGATAAATAGGCTCTGGCAAGCTAAAACCATTATCTTCAAGCGCATGCTTGGTTTCACGTATGGCAATACTACGAGCTTTGGAAAAGTCAGATTCCAATTGATTTACCCAGACTTGAAACTGCAAAATGATATTAGAATCACCCACTTCTTTAATAACTGCAGTAACTTTTGGATTATCCAGTGCAAAACCTAACTGACATATTGCATCGGTCCCTACCTTGATGGCGGCAAGAGGGTCGTCATTGGCATCAACGCCCAATTCAAAGGTAAAGCGACGTTCAGGGTTTTTGGTGTAATTGAGGATAGTACCTTTGAAAACTTCTGAATTAGGGATACGCAATTGATTTCCATCTAAAGTCATCAATATCGTCGCGCGCGAAGTTAAGCGTACCACAATACCCTCTTGATTGTTAATCAAGACATAGTCACGTGCACGAAATGGCTGGCGAATACTTAGCATTAAGGAAGCAATATAGTTTTCAATAGTGTCTTTGACCGCAAAACCAACTGCGATACCAATAACACCAGCGCCACCCAACAGTGTACTTAAAATGGTTTCGGCACCTATCAAGCTCAGCGCTAAAATCAAACCAATAATAATAAAGATGATTTTAATAGTTTGAGAGAGTAACTCAGCTACAAATGGGTTGGGGGTTAGACGTTGCCACATTTTTTGACGATTGGACAACCAACTACCAAACCAAGTCACCAAGCTAAATAAAACAATACCCACCAATAATAAAGGTAAGGCTTTGACTACATTTTTCGTTTGTGATTTGAGACTTTGGTAAACGGTGGATACGTTGTCTTGTACATCAAGCGTTCGAGTAATTCTATCTTCAACAGTAACCACATCGGTTAAACGATTGGTTAAACTGATGGCTTGTTGCGCTTTTTTCTCATTCGGTGTTTCACCAGTTAACGTAACCACTCCTTGGGTAACGCTAACATTGACTGCTTGCAACCCCTCAATTTCTGAAAATATCCCACTGATACGTTGCCGAATATCATTGTCTTTTTGCGGCGCAGGTGTGGTTTCAATTTGAGCATCATTCGTACTTTCATTACTGATAACGGGCGATGACTCAACTGGTGCCGGCGTAGTCGCCAAAGTAACGCTGTCTAGCCCATTATTTGAATCACTTTCAGTTAACTGATTGTTTGCTGTAGCAGGCGTTGACTCACTATTGTTTGCGTCACTGTCAGAAGCATCCACTTCTTCAGTCCCTTCGGGCACCGTAGCAGCATCATCCACACTGATGGTTTCAGCGGCATGAATAGGGAGGCACAAACTAATGATGCTTAATAGCAACAGCATCTGACCCCAGACTTTGAGGCAACTGCGTATTTTTTGATGGTCAGAACAAACCGCCATAAGCACCCTTTGCTGTTTTACTGATTTTTTACTAAAACACGCCCTCAAATCAAGCCAAAGTCCTCTAAATAGCAATAAAAATGAGGACATATCTAAAGTCTTTACTTTTTATTAGCTATCGAGATAAGCCTGCGCCGCACTTAAATCTAGCGTTCCTTCATAAATAGCACGTCCAGTGATAATACCTTCAATACAGTCACCATACGGCTTTAACAGTTCGATGTCTTTTAAATCAGTCACACCACCAGAAGCAATCACCGGTAAGCCGCCTTCGCGCGCCAAGTTAACCGTTTGCTCTACATTGACGCCTTGCATCATGCCATCACGGGCAATATCAGTATAGACGATTGAAGATACACCTACATCCGCAAAACGCTTAGCGAGTTCAGTCGCCTTGGTATCAGTAACGTTTGCCCAACCATGGGTAGCAACCATACCATCTTTAGCATCGATGCCAACGATGACATGTCCAGCAAATTCGCGGCAAGCTTCCGCAACGAAATCAGGATCTTCAACAGCTTTCGTACCGATAATGATATACGTCAGACCTGCGGTAATATATTGCTCAATGGTGTTCATATTACGCACACCACCACCTAATTGAATAGGTAGGTTTGGATACGCTTTCGTAATATCGTTCACCACTTGTCTATGCACTGGTACACCATCAAATGCGCCATTTAAATCAACCAAATGTAACCGGCGTGCACCTTCATCTACCCAGCGTGCGGCCATGGCGACTGGATCATCAGAGAACACCGTATCATCTTCCATACGACCTTGTTTTAAACGTACACATTTACCATCTTTTAAATCAACAGCCGGGATAATGACAGGCACAGCACACATATAACATTCCTTATAAAACACAATATTAGATAAATGTAAAAAATCACTCTTAAAAATTTGAGCATATTGAATATACAACACACTTTAAGCCATAATAGAAAAATACCGTTGAAAAAGCGATTTAAAATTTGAACGGATTCATACAAACCAACAACGAAACAAAAATTCGTTGAAATATCATATAAGTAATGACAAAGGCTAAAAGCTATAACTATAAGTTTTAGTAGATTCAATCACTGGAAACATTAGGTAAATTCAATTACTGACTGGCAATTTTAGGTCAATTTAGCGTATAATCCTAGGTAAATTTTTATTTGTTTCTATGTGATAGTAACCATACGCCACGCTTTACATTAAGTCATCCGTGACTAAGAAAGAAGCGTGACGGTCAGGATGAGTCGAGTAATAACTGAACATATCGGCACGATATCGATCAATACATTACTAAGAAGGGTTATATTAGAAATTTCAACTAGTGGCCGTTAAACCGTCTACTCTGCAATACTAAACTCTAATTAGATATCTTTCCTAACGTCTTTTACCCTGTTTCTATCACTGGTTAACGATTTAGAACTGTCATTACTGACTATATAGCAATGAATAATAAGTAAAGCTTGCTTATTCATTTCTGAGTCAGTTTGTTTTTCAGCCAGTTTATCATCTATCTAAATAGATCTTTGTTTGGCTACAGTCTTATCGAACGAGTATCGACTTACATGATACTTAATCTGTAAGAGTGGAGTGGTCAGTCATTCTGGTGTTACAAGTTTTAATTTTCAATGAAACGTATGATAGAGCTATTGATTTAAAGTAATCATTTTAGCGATTTATTTTGATCAATGGTTTTTGCATACACCTTGGTAGCCAGTCGCCACTTTGGTAATTCGAATAAGACATTAACGTGTTGTTAAGGAGTCTAAGGTCAGCGTTAATACTCTTACTAGTAGTTATGATCATGCATTATTTTTAAATCACTCTATCACTATCCTACTATAGGAATAACTGACTGAGTGCTTTATTGAATGACGCAGTTGTTCATGCTGCCGATATACCAAACAGGAAGTCTGGTATCGTTTTAGACTATGGACTAAGTTTTCGCTTATGATTACCATCAAAAAAGGTTTGGATTTGCCCATCACCGGTGAACCCTCCCGCGAGATATCTGAGCATAAGCCGACACACGTTGCTGTTATTGGCTACGACTATGTCGGTATGAAGCCCACGATGAATGTCAAAGAAGGTGACACCGTAGCAAAAGGTCAGCCCGTTTTTGAAGATAAAAAACGAGCTGGTGTTATCTATACTGCCCCTGCTGCTGGTAAAGTCATCGCGATCAACCGCGGTGAACGTCGTGTGTTTGAGAGCCTTGTAATTGCGGTCGACCCAAACGGTGAAGAAGTAGAATTTGAGCAGTATGACTCCCAACAGCTTGCAGACCTAGACTCTGAAGTCGTTGAGACCCAACTGCTTGCCTCTGGTGAATGGACTGCGTTTCGCACGCGTCCTTATAGCCGTACTCCAGAAATCGGTGCCCGTCCGCATGCTATTTTTGTCACTGCAATGGATACCAATCCATTAGCATTTGACCCAATGCTGCTCATTAGTGAACAGCTACAAGCATTCAATGATGGACTTGCCGTACTCTCTACACTCAGCCCTAAGACCTTTGTATGCCATAACGGTGATACCCAGCTGACGCCAGTTGCGAAAACCGCAGCTAATAATGTCACTGAGTATCATGGCTTTGCTGGTAAACATCCAGCTGGTTTAGCGGGTACGCACATTCATTTCTTACACCCTATCATGCGTGGCGTAAGTGTTTGGACGATTGGATATCAAGATGTGATTGCGATTGGTAAACTGTTTACCACAGGTCGTTTGTATACACCTCGTATGGTTAGTCTAGCTGGTCCTGCGGCTACCAATCCACACCTCGTTGTCACTGAGCGTGGCGCTGATATTACTGCATTAACCAAAGGTCAGTTGGCTGCTGGGGAAAACCGTATTATCTCAGGTTCAGTACTATCTGGTCGTAAGCTATTTAGCAATATCGCTTATCTTGGCCGCTTTCATAACCAAATCAGTGCATTAGCTGAAGGCCACGAACGTCCTGCATTCCACTTCTTTACACCAGGTAAAAATCGCTTCTCTAAGTTGCCTATCTATATTTCGCAGTTTTTTGGTGGCAAAAAGTATAACTTTACCACCACGAGTAACGGCTCACCGCGGGCCATGGTACCAATCGGTGTTTTTGAAGAGGTTATGCCACAGGATTATCTGCCAACGCAACTATTACGCGCACTGATTGTCGAAGATATCGTCAGCGCAGTAGATTTAGGCGCACTAGAATTGGACGAAGAAGATTTAGCATTATGCACCTTCGTATCTCCTGGCAAATATGAATTCGGCGATATTTTGCGTGATAACTTAACGCGCATTGAGCTGGAGGGCTAACCACGATGAAATTTTTACACAATATGTTCGATCGTATGGAGCCGTCTTTTACCAAGGGTGGCAAACACGAAAAATACTATGCCATCTTTGAGATGTTTGATACTTTTTTACGTCAACCAAGCTCAACCACATATACATCATCACATGTGCGTGACGGTATTGACCTAAAGCGTATTATGATTACCGTATGGCTATGTACCTTCCCAACCATGTTTTGGGGTATGTACAATATCGGTCATCAAGCACTAACCGCTATCGCTCAGCTTGGCTTACAGCCTGAAGGCTGGCGTACTGTCATCACTAGCATGGCAGGCTATAACCCAGACAGTATTTGGGCAAGCTTTGTCTATGGAGCAATGCAGTTCTTACCCATCTATATAGTTACTTTTGCCGTGGGTATTCTCTGTGAGATTATCTTTGCTGTCGTGCGCGGGCATGAAGTCAACGAAGGTTTCTTTGTAACGTCGGTATTATTTGCGCTATGTTTACCACCAGATATTCCATTATGGCAAGTTGCTCTAGGTATCACCTTTGGTGTAGTCGTGGCAAAAGAAGTATTCGGTGGTACAGGTAAAAACTTCCTTAACCCAGCCCTATCGGGCCGTGCATTCTTATACTTTGCATATCCAGCCTATATGTCTGGTGACTCTATATGGACAGCGGTTGATGGCTTTTCAGGAGCTACTCCTCTTGGTCTTGCAGCACTTGGTGTGGTCCCTCAGGACTTCGTCGATGCCTATGGAAACGCCATCACGTGGAGTGATGCATTCTTAGGTAACATGCAAGGTAGTATCGGTGAAGTATCAACATTAGCAATCTTGATAGGTGCAGCAGTTCTACTATGGACGCGTATCGCCTCATGGCGCATCATGGCAGGTTGTGTGGTCGGCCTTGTTGCCACTTCGCTGGTCTTCAACATGGTTGGCTCTAAAGACAACATGATGATGAACTTACCGTTTTACTGGCACTTAGTCATTGGTGGTTTCGCCTTTGGTGCCGTATTTATGGCAACTGATCCTGTATCAGCAGCACATACCAATAAAGGTCGTTGGGCTTATGGTATCTTGATTGGGTTTATGACGGTGTTGATTCGTGTCATTAACCCAGCTTTCCCAGAAGGTATTATGCTGGCTATTCTATTCGCCAACTTATTTGCGCCATTGTTTGATTACTTTGTGACCCAAGCAAACATCAAACGCCAAACAGCTCGGAGGGTTCGTTATGTCCAAGCCCAAAAGTAACAATGCAAAAACCATCAGTGTGGCATTAACGCTATGCTTGGTGTGCTCGGTATTGGTTTCAGCAGTTGCCGTTGGCCTAAAGCCAGCGCAACTCGAAAATGCACGTTTAGACCGAAACAAAAATATTTTGGTCGCCGCTGATATGTATGATGCTGAGTCTGATACACCAGATGATGTGGCTGAACGATTTAAAGATTTTGATGTTGAAGTTATTGACCTAAACGAAGGTAACTATGTCGATGATGCAACGCTAGCAGCAGCTGGCATTCCTGATCGTAATGCTTATGATGCAAGTCAAGCTACCAAAAACCAAGCTCTAAGTGAAGACTTAGGTAACAACGATCCTGCTGGTATTGGTCGTAAACCTAAATACGCCAAAGTCTATGTGAAAAAAGACGATGCAGGTCAACCTGAAGTAGTCGTACTACCTATTCAAGGCTACGGACTATGGGGTACTATCTATGGTTTCTTAACGCTTGAAAGCGATATGAATACCATTAAAGGTATCAGTTTCTATGAGCATAAAGAAACTCCAGGACTAGGCGCTCGTATCGAAGAGCCAGAGTGGCGCGCTAAGTGGAGCGGTATCGAGTCTTATGACGAAAACGGTGACGTCGCTACTGGTGTGACCAAAGCCGGTAATCCAAAAGATAACTGGGTTGATGGTATCAGTGGTGCAACACTGACTAGCCGCGGCGTCAGTAACATGATTCAGTTTTGGTTAGGCGAGCAAGGCTATAAGCCTTATCTAGACATGCTACGTGAAGAGAGTGGCCAAACTATTGATGAGGCAGATACACAAGCCAATCAATCAAAATCGTCAGCTCAACCTAAAACCGAATTGGCAGCCAAGCTACCAGTAGCAAACGGCAAGGAGGCATAACATGGCTGATACTAAAAGTATTTTAACCACGCCTATTTTTGATAATAACCCCATCGGCCTACAGATCCTTGGTATCTGTTCGGCACTGGCAGTCACAACAAGCATGGCAAATGCCATGGTTATGTGTGTGGCATTAACACTTGTAACTGCGTTTTCGAGTTTCTTTATCTCGATTATTCGTAAGCAGATCCCATCAAGTATTCGTATTATTGTCCAGATGACCATCATTGCCTCATTGGTTATCTTGGTCGATCAGGTGTTAAAAGCAGTCGCTTATGATGTCAGTAAAGGCTTGTCCGTTTTCGTTGGTTTGATTATCACCAACTGTATCGTAATGGGCCGTGCCGAAGCATTTGCGATGAGCAATCCACCAATACCAAGCTTTTTAGATGGTATTGGTAATGGTCTCGGCTATTCTGCAGTCTTATTATTTGTCGCGACTATTCGTGAGCTACTAGGCGCAGGAACTTGGTTCGGTATCACTATTTTACAACCAGTGACTGACGGCGGTTGGTACATACCAAACGGCCTACTATTATTACCACCGTCAGCATTCTTTATTATTGCTTTGTTCATTGTCATTGTCCGTATTTGGAAGCCTGAACAGGTAGAAGAAGCTGAGTTTGTAATGAAGCCGCAGTCTAAAGGCATGGCACATGGAGGCGGTCACTAATGGGACATTATGTTAGTTTATTTATAACCTCAGTCTTTATTGAGAATATGGCGCTTGCCTACTTCTTAGGTATGTGTACTTTCTTGGCAGTATCAAAGAAGGTATCAACTGCTATTGGTCTTGGGGTCGCCGTTGTTGTCGTAATGGCAATTACCGTTCCGCTAAACAACTTACTATTCCAGTTCATTCTAAAAGATGGTGCGCTGGCATGGGCAGGTTTCCCTGACATCGACTTGAGCTTTTTAGGTTTGCTCAGCTACATCGGTCTTATTGCTGCTACTGTACAGATTCTAGAGATGTTCTTGGATAAGTTCGTTCCTAGTCTGTACAACGCCCTCGGTGTTTTCTTACCACTCATCACTGTAAACTGTGCCATCTTAGGTGGTGTATTGTTTATGGTTGAGCGTGACTATAACTTCGGCGAATCTGTCGTTTATGGTGTGGGTGCAGGCTTCGGTTGGGCATTAGCCATTACCGCATTGGCTGGTATCCGTGAGAAGTTGAAATACTCAGACATTCCAGCACCGCTGCGTGGTCTTGGTATTACCTTTATCACAGTTGGTCTGATGTCACTTGGCTTTATGTCTTTCGGCGGTATGTCAATTTAGACGACTAAGCTTAAACACTTATTTAGCGATTTGACCTATTTAATTCATTTATTCGGTAGGGGCTCAGAAAAACGTCATCACGTCTTTTCGCTCCCCTACTCCATAGATTAAGGATACCTACCATGGATTACGCTACGGCGATTGGTGGCGTTGCGATGTTTACCTTGATCATCATGGGCCTTGTCGCCATTATTTTGGCGGCACGCTCAAGACTGGTCAGTTCAGGCGATGTTACCATCCATATAAATGATAATCCCGATAATGACGTCGTGACACCAGCAGGCGGTAAACTACTGCAAACACTTGCGAGCGAAGGTATTTTCTTATCTTCAGCATGTGGTGGCGGTGGTACCTGTGCACAGTGTCGTTGCCGCGTTATTGAAGGGGGTGGATCTATTCTGCCCACCGAAGAAGGCTATTTTACTCAAGGCGAAATCCGCAATCACATGCGCTTAGCTTGTCAGGTAGCTGTTAAGCAAGACATGGAAATTGAGATTGACCCTGAGTTCTTTGATGTTCAAAAATGGGAATGTGAAGTTATCTCTAATGAGAACGTTGCCACCTTCATTAAAGAGCTGGTACTTAAAATCCCAGAAGGTGAAGAAGTTAATTTCCGTGCTGGTGGTTATGTACAGTTGGAAGCGCCACCGCATGAAGTACACTATAAAGACTTTGATATCGCAGAAGAGTACCGTGAAGATTGGGAAAAGTTCGGCATCTTTAAATATGTTTCAAAAGTTGATGAGCCAGTTATTCGTGCTTACTCAATGGCAAACTACCCAGAAGAAAAAGGTCTTATCAAGTTCAACATCCGTATCGCTAGTCCACCGCCACGTGGTCCTGATGGGATTCCACCAGGCAAAATGTCTTCTTGGGTATTCAGTCTAGTACCTGGTGACAAAGTGACTGTATCTGGTCCTTATGGTGAGTTTTTTGCTAAAGAGACTAAAGCTGAAATGATTTTTGTTGGTGGTGGTGCAGGTATGGCACCGATGCGCTCACATATTTTCGATCAGCTAAAACGCTTGCACACAGACCGCAAAATTAGCTTTTGGTATGGTGCACGTTCTATTCGTGAAATGTTCTATGTGGAAGATTACGATCAGCTGCAAGAAGAGTTTGCTAACTTTGAATGGCATGTCGCATTATCAGATCCTCTACCTGAAGACAATTGGACCGGCTATACTGGCTTTATCCATAACGTATTGTTAGAAGAGTATCTGAAAAACCATCCAAACCCAGAAGATTGTGAGTATTACATGTGTGGGCCACCAATGATGAATGCAGCCGTCATCGACATGTTGCACAGCTTAGGTGTTGAAGATGAAAACATCATGCTTGATGACTTCGGTGGTTAAGTAGAAAAATAGTTTGTAAAGTACATAAAAAAAGAGCCTCACTTGAGGCTCTTTTTTATTGCTAAATAACTTACCTTAAAGAATAAAACAACAAATCTAAATATCAAACGCTCTTCTTTATCCTATATTATTAATTGTTTATTAGCCTGAGAAAGGATTCTTATGAAAACCAAATATAATGCATTAACTATCTGGATAACGGGGGCTTCTAATGGTCTTGGTGAAGCACTAGCCATTGCCTTTGCCAAACGTGGGGCAACAATTATTCTGAGCGGGCGTGATGAAGCAAAGCTACAGGCTGTTAAAAAACGCTGTAAACAAAGTAAGAAACACTTCATCGTAGCTTTTGACATTAGCGATGCCAATCAAACAAACGAAGCCTATAAGTCTGCTCAGCAACAAGCAGGAAAAATTGACTGGCTTATTAACAATGCTGGTATCAGTCAACGCTCGCTTATCATGGACACAACTGAAGACGTCGAACGCAAAATCATGGAGATAGATTATTTTGCGCAAACCCGTCTGACCAGATTGCTATTACCAGATATGCTCGAACAAGGCGGTGGTAAAGTGGTGATGGTATCAAGTGTAGCAGGGTTGTTAGGTACACAATATCGCGGTGCTTATGGTGCAGCCAAAGCCGCGCTTCATATGTGGGCAAACAGTCTACGCGCTGAACTGTATGAACAAGGAATAGAGGTCGCGACAATATTCCCAGGGTTTATTCAAACCAATGTCTCTATAAATGCTTTGACTGGCGACGGCAGCACGCAAGGCACGATGGATGAAGCAACCAGTAACGGACTGACCACGGCTGCATTTGCCAAGCAAGTCGTAAAAGCACTGACTAAAGATGAAGAATATATCATCGTGGCCGGTACTAAAGAGAAACTGGCGACCAGAGTCAATCGATTATCACCGCCCAAGCTTTATAAACTCATCCGTGAGTCAGAAGTGACATAAAAAAGCGATAAAGACAGTTTTTACAAAATCTCCAAATATAGCCCCGTGGTATTAGCTACGAGTATCTAGGACGTATCTTTCGCTTATTCGATAGTCATCTAACTGATGATAAAAATGAAGACACACCCTAGCATGATGAGTACAAGTACTTTTTACGCTCAAAGCGATTGGCGTTATTGGTGGCAAGAGGTGTAGAATAAGCACCTTATTCAAAGCATCACTCACCTTCCTGCTATAGCAAAAAGCTTATGAAAACGACCATAATTTCTAACAAAATGATTCACACAGGCTATGGCGCCATTGCTCTCGCTGGTGTGCTTAGTCTCACTGCTTGCCAGCAAAAAACGCTAGATTACGATTATCTGGCTGGTGAGACCATGGGTACTAGCTATCATATCAGTTATCAGCTGCCTGCTGATGTCGATGAAGCGGCTATACAAGCATCGATTGATAAGCGCCTAAAGCAAATCAATGACAGTATGTCTACCTATCAAACAGACTCGACCATTTCTAAATTTAATCAGTTGGGTAAAGACACGCCTACCCCTATCGATGCAGATTTCAGCCGTGTGCTTGATGTCTCACGTATAGTCTATCAGCAGTCTAACGGTGCATTTGACCCAACCGTCATGCCCTTAGTAGAAACATGGGGCTTTGGTAGCACTATGACAGTGGATCGCTTACAAAGTCCGCCAACTGCCGTAGAGATTGCTCAAGCAAAAGCATTGGTAGATTTTGATAGTATTATAAAAAAAGACCAAACCGTCTATAAGACCAAAGATAGTATCGGGCTTGATTTTTCAGCCGTTGCCAAAGGCTATGGCGTCGATGTGATCGCTGACGTATTGAGAGACGATTACAAAATTCGTAACTATATGGTAGAGATCGGTGGAGAGATTTCGACAGCTGGTGTTAATAATCAACAGCAGCCATGGCAAATTGCAATTGATGCGCCAATTCAAGGCAGTACCGTCAGCGAACGTCAGACGATATCAGTGATTCGCCAGCCTATAAATACTAATAATAAAATGCATTTAGCCACATCTGGCAACTATCGCAATTCGGTGATATTTGATGGCAAGCGCTATAGCCACACGATTGACCCATCTACTGGAAAGCCTATCGCTGGTGGCGCACCTTCAGTGACTGTTGCTGCAGATTCCGTGGCACTAGCCGATGCATGGGCGACGGCCTTGACGGCAATGCCATATCATAAAGCACTAGAGATTGCTAAAGCACAAAACCTAGCAGCCATGTTTGTCGTCTTAACCGATGAGGCAAAAACGAGTCATACTGATGACAGTATCGACGATTGGCACGTGGTAGAAACACCTGCGATGCAAGCGTTACGCGCTGATAAAAAGCTTTAGACTTTATGTCTAATAATGAACGAACACCATAGGTATAAACGAGTGAAACAAAAATTTGTTATACTGCTATCTAGGGTGTGCAATTAATTAGCACATTGATGCAATTTATGGCTTTAAAATGGCTAAATTTTAATGCTCATAATCTAATTGGTGATACGCCCTAGATACTACTTATTTTATTAAGTATGTAAATAATCTTTAAATATATAGATAATATTTAAGATGTATCGTTATCATAAAGATAACTACCCTATTTTTGAGAACTGAGGTGCTCACCATGCTTAGCCAATTGCTTCCCATGCTCGCTATTACATTTGCTGTATTCGTCCTGTTTTTTGTCTTTATGGGCATCGGTTATATGGTAAAAAAGAAACCACTTAAAGGGTCTTGTGGTGGTGTTGCTAAACTGATGGGTAACGAAAAATGCTCATACTGCGGTGATGATCCCAATAAGTGCGATTCTATCGTCGCTGAACAACAAGAAAACGCGCTTAAAGCGGCTCAGTTAGGCAAGTCAGTATAAACTCAATGTAAAATTGTCTAACCTAGAATGACAATGATTAGGTATCAAAATTTTACTGTGTATTGCCTAAAAAATAGCCACTGCCAGTACCATATTAAAATGTTACACACTCTAGTATTTGCCTGATATCTGTTCTTATAATAGTGCCACGTCCTTTGAAATAGGCTGGCACTATTTTTATTGTGTTATGCTTTATAGTATGACTCAGATCGCAATACACTTTTCAAAGTTACCACTCTTATATTATATCTACCCTGCTTAATAAGATGGCAAGCTCGTATCTCTTACGTTCTATAAATACTTTCTAATTTACGATTTTAGTTTACGATATCAGCCACTTTTGGTGTGCGTTTTCTTTGGTGTCATTTGCAAGCAATGATTCTTCAGTGCTGTTAAATGACGTGTTTTTTCTTATTCTAATAATAATCGTGCTGCTATGCCTACCTCTTCTAACTCAAAAATTAATTTGCCATCACAGCCTCATTCTGACAATGCCTCGCCATTGAAGCCACCCTCTTCACGCTTTATTTTTTGGCTTGTGTTATGTGCCATGGTTCTACTTGCCAGCAACATGCGAGCGCCTATCGTGGCGCTAGGCTCTATTGCACCAGTGGTAAAAGACGCACTCCATATCTCAGAGACACAAATTGGCTGGCTGGGTGCGGTACCCATGCTATCTTTTGCTATTGGCGCACTCGTCTCACCAATGATTGGCAAGCGGTTTGGGCTAGAAAATACGCTTATTATAGTGATTGCGCTATTGACCACAGGGATGATTATTCGTAGTGTTGTGCCAACTTGGCATTGGTTTTTGGCAGGTACGTTATTATTGACACTGGCTATCGGTTTTGCCAATACGTTAGCAGCACCAGTTATTAAGCAGCGTACCCCACAACATATCCCGCTGATTACTGGTGCGTTAAGTCTCACGATGACTATATCAGCAGGTATCGTCGCAGGTGTAATATTACCGTTATCTGAGCAGGCAGGTTGGCAGTGGGCACTTGGTGGCTGGGCCATATTGGGCATCCTCGCCCTCGTACTGTGGGGGTTTTTACGGGTGCGTTTGGGATCATCTAACCATCAAGCAGCACTCCTACCAACGTCAAGCGCTTCCGACATATCAATATGGCGTATGCCGTTTTCTTGGCAGATCGCGGTACTGATGGGTTTGCAGTCTTTATTGTTTTATACCGTGGCCAGCTTCTTACCTTCCATTTGGGCCAGTAAAGGATTGTCAGCGGTACAGGCGGGGCAAATGGGCTCCGTATTTCAGTTTATGGCACCGTTATCTATTTTGAGCTTAACGTGGCTCGTCAACCGTGGTCGCCCTATTCAAGCGTTAGCAGTGGTTGCCGCTGTGCTAAATGTCATTGGCATATTGGGTGTCAGTTACCTCTCAACTGACTTAGCATGGTTATGGTCAGGCATGATGGGCATGGGCTGTGCGGCAATCTTTACCCTATGTATGATGTTGTTCTCTATGCGCACCTATACGACCAATCAAGCGAGTGAGCTGTCAGGTATGGCGCAAGCAGTCGGTTATGTCCTTGCGTTTTTTGGACCATTAGGTACTGGCTGGTTACATGAAGTGACGGGGAATTGGGATTTACCACTGCTGCTTATTTTAATATTGATGGTTATTAACGTTGGTATTGCTTGGCTAGTCAGTCGTCCTGTTATGGTCGATGGTAAAAAGTTTTAATACTTACGATTAGATAAAGTAACCTTAGGATAATATTGATATTCTTCTTATTTTGCTACACTGTTTAAATTACATATAAGACAGAATAACTATTATGAATCTACCTTCTCGTTTTTCTCGACATCTGCCAGCAATGGCAACGCTAACCATAGCGTTAGTCATCGCTGGTTGCCAAAACAGCTCCGAGCCAACTGACGCTACCGATGCGCAAAATACCAGCTCGCAAAGCACTGATGTACAAAGTGCTGATTCAAACAACACGGGTTCACAAAGCCCTGATTCAGAAAACACTGAGGCGTCAACCGCTAATGCTCAAACCAATAACAATCAAGTAGCGGCTGAGTCTACAGACGGACAACAGTTCACCTCGCCACTGACGATATTAGCGCTTGGTGACTCACTGACTGAAGGGCTAGGAGTCGATGGTGACGCCAACTACCCTGCGCAGTTAGAAGCCAGCCTAAAAGAGCTCGGCTATACCAATGCCAAGGTCATCAACTCAGGCTTGAGTGGTGAAACCAGCACTGGCTTGGTCAATAGACTGGATTGGGTAGCACAGACCGAACCTGATATTACTATCTTGACGATTGGTGCCAATGATGCCATGCGTGGCCTAGATGTAGCGACCATTGAGGAGAACATCCGTACTGCGGTTAAGCGTCTGCAAGACAATGGCAGTGAGGTAATCTTGGGCGGTATGTCGATCTATGACAATCTAGGTAATGACTATGTTTCTGCGTTTTCAGACATCTACCCTCGTGTGGCAGAGGATATGGATGTCCCTCTTATTCCTTTCTTTTTAGAAGGCGTGGGCGGTGATCCTGATCTCAACCAAGCAGATGCCATTCACCCGACCAAAGATGGCTACACGATTATCGTCAATGACAATATCTTACCTATTTTAAAGCCTGAGCTTAAAAAGCTGCAAGCCAGCAATACCGCTGATGCAACAGCGTCAACCACTACTAACGCGCCAACTGAGACCATGCAATGACATCATCACGTTCTGCTGACAAAGCACCGCCTAGCACGACAGAAAAAGCCTTATTGACCGCCTCGCATTTAAACAAAACTGTGCAAGTCGGTGAACAAACATTATCCATCATTAAAGACGTAAACGTTTATATCAATGCAGGCGAGTTTGTGGTCATCATGGGTAAGTCTGGCTCTGGTAAATCGACCTTATTAGGACTATTAGCAGCATTAGATTACCCAGACAATGGCACTGTCGAGCTGGCAGGTCAAATGCTCAGTAGCCTTGATGAAGATGCCCTAGCGGCTATCCGTCAGCGTGATATGGGCTTTGTGTTCCAGTCATTTCACCTATTGCCAACCTTGACAGTAGCTGAAAATATTGCCTTTCCGCTAGATATCGCACGGCAGCCAAACCCTGCACGAGTCGATGAATTAATCGACGCTGTTGGCCTCGGTCACAGACGAGACAGTTTACCCAACCAATTATCTGGCGGTGAGCAGCAACGTACTGCTGTCGCCCGAGCACTGGTATCGCATCCAAAAATCGTATTCGCTGATGAACCTACGGGTAACTTGGATGAGCAAAACGCCGATCAAGTCATGCAGCTATTGTTAGATTTACGACAGCAAGTCGGTTCGGCATTGGTGGTCGTGACCCATGACCCTGCACTGGCTGAGATGGCAGACCGCGTCATTACGATGCATGATGGCATCATAGATGGATCAGCTGCTAATGGATAAGCCTTCTATAGATACCAATGGCAACACCGACGCTCTGACGCAAGACAAAAGTAGCAACCCTTTCAGTACTCGTACGTTAGGTGCACAGGCTTTGTCTCGCAGCTGGTGGCGACGCTGGGTATATCCGCTGCTATTCTTACTCACGTTGATGCTATCGCTTGCCACTTATCTGACGTTGGACTCTATCCAACAGTCAGTAAATACCTATGTCAATGACAATCAGCTGGCGCTCGTCGGTGGTGATTTAATACTAGAAAGCAACCAAGCATGGCCTGAGGAAGTCTTGGCACAAGTCCAGACATTGCCTGATAGCCAAACGGTTTATGATTATCAATTCAACGCCATGTTGGTCGCAGCAGACCAAACGCTGTTGGCTCGTATTAAAGGCGTCACGGCTGCTTATCCTCTATATGGTAACGTCGAGCTGGCGTCGGGCAAGCCACTCTCCGAGCAGCTGAGTACCGATAGCGTGGTCGTCGCGCCGGAAGTGCTGAGAAGCCTAAACGTCGATATCGGTGACAGCATCACTATTGGTGAGGGAAAATTCACCATTAGTGATGAGTTGATTAGAGAACCAGATCGCCCGCTGACCGCCTTTGGCTTCGGTGGTCGTGTCATGATGCAGCAAGACGCATTAGAATCGACCAATCTCATGGGGCAGCGCAGCCGAGTCAGTTATCAAATCGAGATGGCAGGTACGCCTGAAGCGATCGCCACTCAGCGTGAACAGCTGACACAGATGCTGGTCAATTATCCTGAGATTGAGCTGTCTGACTCTACCTCAGAGGAGACATCTGTCTCACGCATCTCTGACAATGTATTGATGTTCCTAAAATTGCTAGTCATTGCTGTTCTCTTATTGTCTGCGGTTGCCATGTATGGAGTGATTACTGCGTTTGTGTCCAAGCAGCAATCTAACGATGCCATACGCATGGCGCTAGGTGAGACCAATCGTTCGATTAAACGTAGCTATTATTGGCTGCTATTAATCATGGCAGCCTTGGCCTGCGTCGCTGCCGTGTCGCTGAGCCTTGTACTGCTCAAAATTGGTCAACCGTATCTGACGGCCATACTGCCAGCAGATCTGGGACTGGCTATTAATCCGATTAGTATCTTCAAAACCATCGTCATCGCCCTTGTCATGACGCTACTGATTACCCAGCGTAGTCTGCGCGCGCTTGGTGGTACAAAGCCTGCGGTATTGCTAAATCAAGCGTCTGATCAATCATCAAAACGCCTGTCTTGGCAGCAGCGGATACCATTCTTACGCTATGGATTACTACTCATCGGCCTCTACGCCTTCCTTGCTTACGAAGTGCAATCTTTAGCATTGGGCGCGCAGATACTGGTTGGGTTGATTGTATTCATTGCGGTATTTTGGGCACTGGCACGTGGTTGGCTCAAGCTGCTGGCGCGCATCGCCACTGGCAAAAAAATCAGCTGGATGCAGCGTATTGCGATTCATAATCTAGCGCGTAAAGGCAA
This sequence comes from Psychrobacter sp. AOP31-B2-9, assembly GCF_052378005.1. NCBI lineage: Bacteria > Pseudomonadati > Pseudomonadota > Gammaproteobacteria > Moraxellales > Moraxellaceae > Psychrobacter > Psychrobacter sp. AOP31-B2-9. The sequence continues at coordinate 17,951 of NZ_JBQSXG010000011.1, read as the reverse complement.
TCAGTCAGCGTTGTTCTTTGTGACATTGTCATTATCCGTTGCGGTATTGACCCTTATCACGTCGATTAACCATAGTATCAATGAGCAGTTTATCAATGCGTATCCTGAAGATGCGCCAAATCTATTTTTATTGGATGTACAGACCGATCAGCACGACAAGATAGACAGTATTATCAAAGAGCCTGTCACTTATTATCCAGTGATTCGAGCACGTATTGGCACGGCTAACGGTGTCGAACCCAAAGATATCGACGCGCCTGAAGGCGAAGACGACCCGACTCGCGTGTTCAATTTAAGTTATTCCGATACGATCATGGACACAGAGTTCATTACTGAGTCGCTGACTGACGATGCGCTTTATACTCCCATTGAAAATCAGGATGCGAGTGCCTCTGCGATTTCGCAAGTGCAGCCGCTGTCTATTTTGGACACGGCAGCCGAGATGCTAAATGTCGGCATGGGTGATCAAATCAGCTTCAATATTCAAGGTATCGAGTTGGTCGGAGAGATTACCAGTATTCGCTCGCGTTTCGAGCGTGGCCCGAGTCCATTTTTCTACTTCTTGTTTGAGCCTGAAATACTGGCTAGCGCACCGCAAATCCAATTTGCGACGGCGCATGTCTCTGCCGATGATATCCCTGATCTGCAAGGTGAGCTGGTACGCGAATTCCCCGCTGTGACCAGTATCGACGGTACGATTATCGCGGAGCAAGTCCAAGGGTTGGTCGCGCAGATGAGCCGCTTGGTGTATATCTTTACTTTGCTCGCCTTGCTGACGGGCATCATGGTGCTCATCAGCTCGCTACTCTCTACGTCACAAGATCGTATGAAAGAGAGTGCGTCGTTTAGACTACTGGGTATGCAAAAGCGTGACTTGTATATGCTCAATATCTTAGAGCTGGGTGTGCTTGGGATTAGTGCGGCGACATTTGCGGTGATTATCGCCACTGGCGGTGCTTGGCTAGCGGTTACTCAGTGGTTCAATCTACGCTTTAGTGTGCCGTGGGCAAACTTAGGACTTGGCGGCATTGCGTTAGTTGCCTTGCTGTTTGCCATTGCTATTATATATGTGAGATTGGTGATTGGGCGCGGAATTATGGCGCGGGTAAGGGCGATGGTTTAGTGAAAATTCTAAGTCTTTTTATAATTTAACCTTTAATTTCAAGACCTAAACAAATAGACCGACCTTATGTTACTCAACACTTGCTAGTAGAATAGCCATCATATATATTGACATACCAAAATATTTCTAGCGAATAGGGTTTTTATGGATATACCGAGTAAAGAGGAAGTTATAGATTTTGTACACAAGAACTTCGGCCAAGAAAGCTCTAAGAATCTAAAAAACATCAGTAAAGGCGGAAATAACAATCAAAAAGGCAGAGACTACGAAAACCAATTCTTGCTTTATAAAACTTTTGAAATAGCCAATAAGTACCCTCATAGTTGTGCTAATCAAATCGTTGATTCTCAAGTCATTGGTTTTGTAGATGATATTTGTCATATTGACTATGAGATAAGTACAAAGTACAATTTTCAAGCTAAAAATTCGTCTGGAGATGCGGCTAAGTGGACAGATGAGATTAGCAATCGTTTCCGAAAACAAAGAAGTATTGATGCTAATCTTTTTAAGGTTGACACCACGGAGAACTGCTTATTAGTTTCGAGCAAAAAACATGCCTCAGAGAACCAAGAGAGAATCCCTATTGATTTAAAGAATAATGATACTTGTGAATACTTTGAGTTTTACCCAAACATATATGACCTAGTTCGCAATACTGATTTGTATCAATATATTGCCAAACTTATCGAACGTCCTTCTAGTTCTGAGTGTGATTATGCTGCTATCTTAATAAATGGCGTTTTGCAGGCTGGAAAGCATAAAACTATTAAAGATATTTTCAAGCAAGCAGAGTCTGATGCGAACCCAAATCCTTTCATAAAATTTCGTACCCACACTGCTAAAATTCCTAATTGGGTACAACAAATATTGACAAAATATTCACATTGTGTTGTGTATAGTTTAAACTATGACAAGTTGATCCTTGATGTAAACGGAATGAAGGTAACATGTAGTGCACAGTTTCTAAGAGAAATTCCTGAATCCGTAATGAAGAGCACTACAAATATTCAAGAATTAGTGAGCTTGATGCTGTCGGTTACTGGTTATAATATTATGAAATCTCTAGAATCCTCCAATATGGGAGAGATAAAATGAGTAGAATTTACACCTCTATTGCTACACCTGAAGCACAAAAGCAACTTAACTGTCTTTTGGAAAGCTCAGATGTGCCTAAATTATATCAGTCAGCTATGAAAGAGTTAGGTAGACTCCTAGCTGAAGCTATTTTACCTGATTTTATAAAACATAAAAGTACTGAGGCTATTGTAGTTTCAACTGCCGAAGATGCTGATTATCTCCAGTATGGCGTATCAGCTACATTGAAAAGCAATAAGGTAAATACTAAACTCGCTGTATTTTGGAATCATCATTACCAGTTACCTAGCCAAACTAGCGTAGCACCAATTCTTCATAGCTTTATTGAACCAAACTATGAAGATATAGATAATGTTATAATCGTTAAATCTGTTATGTCAGGTAGCTGTGTGGTTCGTACTAACCTTATTGAGATGTTAGACAAAATTAATAAGATTAATAAAATATATATTCTGTCACCTGTAGCTCATGAAAAATCTGAACAAAAATTAAAGGACGCTTTTCCAAAGGAAATTTCTAGTAAATTTGAGTTTATTTGTTTCGCTATAGACGATAGAAAAAATAAGGAAGGTGAAGTTGTTCCTGGTATAGGGGGCCAAATCTATAACTTATTAGGCTTAGATAACCAACCAGCTCTTACAGGATATATGCCTAATGTAGTTAAAGATCTTGCTTTTGCCGATTTAGAATATTCTTGAATAACTAGAAGCTTTGGAAGATACTACTATTTTAAATAAATAATTCCTTTTTCTTGCTTCGGAACAACTAATATTAAACTAGCACCTTACTCAATAAATAAAATTTATTGACTAGTTATTTACTCCTTTTCTAAACACCCCTACTAGAAATTTTCTTAGCCTCACAAACCCAAAACGCCTTCTATTCATTTAGAGGGCGTTTTTTGATTCGTTCAACGTATCAGCATATAAACCAATATCAGCCATGCAGTTTGCTTATTTATTGGGGGGATTACCTAGCCCTCATTTGCTATACTAGCCTAACTTTTATCAATCAAATTCCTTATTACAACATCCTCCAAAACAGCATGGTAGTCTTATGAAATTCTCAAAGTTCGGTCAAAAATTTACCCAGCCTACTGGCATCTCACAATTGATGGACGATCTAGGCGACGCGCTAAAAAGCGATCAGCCAGTCAATATGCTGGGCGGTGGTAACCCTGCCAAAATTGATGCCGTCAACGAGCTATTCCTAGAGACTTATAAAGCGCTTGGTAATGACAATGACGCAGGCGTGCCCAATAGTAGCGCGATTATCAGCATGGCAAACTACTCTAATCCGCAAGGGGATGCCGCCTTTATCGAAGCCTTGGTTGGCTTCTTTAACCGTCATTATGATTGGAACCTCACCTCAGAAAACATCGCCCTGACCAATGGCTCACAGAATGCGTTTTTCTATCTGTTTAATCTGTTTGGCGGCGCTTTCGCTGATGAAAGCAATCAAGATAAAACAAGCGAATCTATCGACAAGTCCATTCTACTGCCATTGACCCCTGAGTATATCGGCTATAGCGACGTGCATGTCGAAGGTCAGCATTTCACGGCCGTACTGCCACATATCGATGAAGTGACTCATGATGGCGAGGACGGCTTCTTTAAATATCGTGTGGACTTTGACGCATTAGAGAACTTGCCAGCACTACAGGAAGGTCGTATCGGTGCGATTTGCTGCTCACGCCCGACCAACCCAACTGGCAACGTGCTGACCGATGACGAAATGGCGCATCTGGCCGAGATTGCCAAACGTTATGACATACCGCTTATCATCGATAACGCTTACGGCATGCCCTTCCCTAACATCATCTACTCTGATGTCAATCTAACGTGGGACGACAATACGATTCTATGCTTTAGCCTCTCTAAGATTGGCCTGCCTGGTATGCGTACGGGTATCATCGTTGCGGCTCCTGAAGTCATCGCTGCCGTTAGCTCGATGAATGCCGTGGTCAATCTAGCGCCGACGCGTTTTGGTGCAGCGATTGCCACACCACTAGTAAAAGACGACCGTATCAAGCAATTATCAGATGACGATATCAAACCGTTTTATCAACAGCAAGCGAACCTAGCTGTGAAGCTGTTAAAAGAAGCATTGGGTGATTACCCACTGATGATTCATAAGCCTGAAGGCGCGATTTTCTTATGGTTGTGGTTTAAAGACTTACCGATTAGTACGCTTGAGCTATACGAACGTCTCAAAGAAAAAGGCACGCTTATTGTGCCAAGTCAGTATTTTTTCCCTGGTGTCGATGTCAGCGATTATCAGCACGCACATGAGTGTGTTCGCATGAGTATCGCGGCTGACGAGCAGACGCTGACTGATGGTATCAAAGCGATTGGTGAAGTGGTGCGTGAATTGTATGATACAAAATAGGCTTTGCAAGTGAGCTGAGAGTTGCAATCAAACCTAGTATAAAAGTATTCGAAAGTCTTTACGCCAGTTACCGCCATCACATTACTTTAGGAATCATTAAATGAGATTTATATCAGCTATAGTCTTACTTCTAATGTCTGGCTGTAGCTCTGTACATTCCGATAGCGCCAACTATAAAGTTTTGATTCATGGCAATGAGGAATGCCGATATGACTATGCTGTAGAAGACTTCTGCGACGAATATAATCAAATATCTTATGAAAATGCTGACAAGACTATCAATTTTGATAAAAATAAAATTTTAGTGTTTCCGAAAGATAACTTTGGTTATTTAGTTGTTATAAACCCAGAAACTCAAATAGTTTATCCTTTTAGATACTTAGTTAATTATAAAAAACTAAGTTTTTCTAAAGATTCTAACGAATTCTGTATAGAGGGAGATATCTCTGCTTATCGTGATGAGGATAGTGGATACTTCTGTTTTGAGTTTACTGAAAACAACTTTGAGCGCATTTACGATGCTACTCGCTAGTATTTAGCCTAACAATTATAGATTTACCTTTATCCTAATATATTGAAAAGTATCATTAAGATCATTAAAGTTGCCGTTTTCTTTCCAGAAGGCGGCGCTATGAGTAACCGCTAAATATAAATAGCCGTCTCTTGCCCAAAATATGTCTTTTGGCTCCTCCATAGGCATCCAATGCATAAATCCTGCACTCATAATCGGGATGATGTCTGTTCCCTTAATTCTATACAGCTCTAGATCGGTGTATTGCTCATATGGGTTGGTATAGGCTGAGATGATATATTTTTTATTGGGCGAGATATGAGGATAATCTATAAACGTCTGCGTCGTCTCACCCGAATTTTTATCAATCATCTTATAGTCACCGCTTTCCCAGTAACCTCCACTGACCAAATACTGATTTAACGGGGCAATCTGACCTACGTACTCAAAAATCTGATACCCATCATTATCTACATTCTTATCAGTGAACGTTACTACCTTGCCAGCAGTTGGAATGGATATCACCCCATTTCTCTTTTTAATACTTTCATCTTTTGATAAAATATCAACGGCAAGTGGACGTTTTTTCTCAAAAAAAGCCTTATCAATCAGCTCTATTTTCAGGTAGTCGTTAAGTGCTTTCCCATCTTCAAAAGACTCGTAATCTTCGCCGACGGATAGATACGCTAGTATGTTTAAGTCTTCAGCAGTCAATACCACCTTATCAAAGGTACCAACATCACTTTTTTTGATATAGACTTTCTCATCTTGATTAGCAGAGACGTGTCGACCCTCATCATCTTCATATTCCCTATGTACCACCGCTTTGATACCGTACCACTCTTTATTGTCTTCAATGACGTCTAGTTTCTCACCAAAGATATAGCTTTTCACCTTTCGAGCAGCGCCGCTTGGTAACTGACGTGCGATTGCTCCATCTTTTGCCGTCACGTAGACTTGCTTCAATACAATCGTATCATCATAGTCAATCTCGATACCATCACGATTGTATTGTGCCAAAAGTGCTGCCGATATGGGTTTATTGAGGTCGATGATGACGTCTTGATTTGCCACTGCTGAATGATAGCTAAATGTCATTAGACATAGAACGATAGAAGAAAAAATATGAGTAGGTATTTTAAATGAAGGCATGATATGGACTGCTATGTATTTTATGAACCTTATACCATAAAAATCCCACTTAAGTTCACTTTATTAGCATTTGACAGAAAATTGCTTCGGCGTGTTAGCGCTGCTTTAATAGTTTACTTGAGGAGTTAGACGAACGAAATATCTTCGTCCATTTGTTTAAGCCATACAGCACATAGGACAGCATGCAAGTATTAATCAGATCACGAATACTCGCGACAATCTGTTTACGGTTTAAACCCGTTAGACCTAGCGATTCAATCGTTTCTCGATTGTCCAGATATTCACCCAACAGCGCAATACAAGTCATGACAATCAAAGCGACAAACGCTCGAATACCTTGGCTTTTGATGATAGGTCGCAGTAGCACTAGACACAGCAAATACACACCGACACCGACATAGATATGCAAGGCATCTTTTGCCAGCCCTGTCGCTTCGATAATACTCATTTTAAAGGCGGTAAAATCCACGATATATTCCAAATATAAACCAGTAGCAAACAACTAAACACAAAAAAGAGCTTGCGACCATGCAAACTCTCTTGCGCGAGGATAAAACATAACCCACTCGACTGCCAAATCAAATATCTAGGGCGTGTCCTCACTTTAAAAAAAGTCACTTTAAAAAAGAAGTCATTTTGAAAAAGGAGACAAATGGCAGCCAAATGAAAAAGTCATTACAGATAATATCGAGATATTAACAAGTTGCTTGATGCAGTTTGGTAACGATTTGGCTATTTTTAGCTTATTTAACCCTTATGATTCAGATTTAGGACACATCCGAATTTACACATCCCACTCGACGAAGTTCTTTAACAGCTGCAAGCCAGCAGTGTGGCTCTTTTCTGGATGGAACTGCGTTGCAAATAAGTTATCTTGGATAACACTGGCACAAAACGGCTGACCATAGTCACATACCGCAGCCACTTGTGAGCGATCGGCAGGCTCGCAGTAATAACTATGGACAAAGTAAAAATGCGCCTTGTCTTCGATACCAGTCCATAATGGATGATCAAAATCCATACCACTGATGGTATTCCAGCCCATATGCGGTACTTTTATCGTTGCACCTTGCTGATCTGTCCACGTCGGGTCAAATGCCTCTACCGTGCCCTTTAAGATGCCAAGACAGTCGGTACCGCCATTTTCAGCAGACTGCGCAAACAGTGCCTGCATGCCCACACAGATGGCCATGACAGGTTTGTTAAATACAGCGTCGCGTATGACTTCATCAATTCCTGCCTCATGCATGCCAGCGATACAGTCACGCATGGCACCGACACCAGGGAAAACGATTTTGTCTGCTGCAGCGACGACTTTTGGGTCGTTGGTGATAGAGACGTCTGCCCCGACCACTGACAGTGCTTTACTGGCGGAATGCAAATTGCCCATACCATAATCTAATAGTGCTACTTTGATTACTTTAGCCATTAAAACGCCTCTTTGGTCGATGGCAAGGTGTTTAGCGCACGCTCATCATATTCGCAAGCCATACGCAGGGCGCGAGCAAATGCTTTAAAGGTAGACTCGATTTGGTGATGGCTGTTTTTGCCCTTCAAATTGTCCAAATGCACAGTCATCCACGAGTGGTTGACGAAGCCATAGAAAAATTCGCTAAACAGATCAACATCAAATTTACCCACATGCGAGCGAGTAAAAGGGATATCCATGTGCAGGCCAGGACGACCTGACAGATCAACAACCGCACGGGTTAATGACTCATCGAGTGGCGCATAAAAATGCCCATAACGACGGATGCCTTTTTTGTCACCCAATGCTTTATTAAACGCTTGTCCAAGCGTAATACCAGTGTCTTCTACACTATGGTGATCATCGATAAAAGTATCGCCGTTACATTTAATCTCTAAGTCAAACAAACCATGACGCTTGATTTGATCAATCATATGATCCAAAAATGGTACACCAGTGTCTACCGTGCCTTGACCAGTCCCATCAAGATTGACGGTACAAGTGATTTGCGTTTCGGCAGTGATACGCTCAACGGTCGCGATGCGCTCGGGGCGGCCGTGTAAGTTTGCATTTTTTGGTGCATTTTGCTCAGTTGCGTTGGCTGTCATGGCTACTCTCTATCAGTTTTTTATCAGTGAAAAGCGGTCAATAAAATAGGACGATAATACGGCCCAGTCTTTAAATAAGTGAATAACAAAAAAATCTATCAATGGTTACGTATGATACGAACAATATTATTGTCTACACGCCTTAGGCGTTGTCTACCTTCATCATAGCAAACCCTAACATTTACTGCTATGTCCAAGCCGTAAACCACGCACAAATTTACGTCATTCTGCTAAAATAGTGACTTTAGTTTTATTAATCATAGGCGATGACAGTGCTATGATGTCATGCTATATACAATTATAGGACTCCACCATGCCCTTAGAAGCGATCGCTATCAATAGCTTGGATGCACCACTGATTAAAAAACCTGCCCGCGAAAACGAGCTAGCAGAACGCCTGCACGCTTTGTATGACAGCGAAGACACTCAGCCTAGCGGCACAGAGGTACTCAGTCTCATTGAGCAAGGGTTTAAGCGTGGGCAGTATCTCTATGTCGGTATGTTCAATGATAAGCCGATCGCTGCGGTCGCCTGTTTTGATGATGGACAGACCAATGCTAAGCGCTTGCAGTATTTAACGGTGCATGCGCAAAACCGTGGCCGTGCCATTGATGCCAAGTTTATTAAAATGGTCTATGATGCCGAAGTAAAGAAAGGAGTACGTGAGTTTGTCCCTGCAGATACTGACATTCATCGTATTATGAGCGAGTATGAGCTACTACGGGTAAAAGACTGAATCGAGCGCTGATACGGTTAATTTTGCCCATATCTGACTATTTATCGTCTTTTATCAGATATAATGCAAAAACTACTTGACAGTAGCGCTTATATTTAGTTTAATAGCGCCTCAACGAAGACGGCTCGATAGCTCAGTCGGTAGAGCAACGGATTGAAAATCCGTGTGTCGGCAGTTCGAACCTGCCTCGAGCCACCATTCGTTTAAGAATTCTAAAAAGCCCCAGACATTGTGTTTGGGGCTTTTTTTATGTTTGGATTTTATACCTAAGGATATTTTAAACCACCTTTACACGTGCTTGTTTAATAACAACTCACATCGCTCATTTGAATCTAAGCTATAAACCGTCGCACGGTAATCAATACCATGACGCCCTTCAAAAAATACCACCCGATCACCCACTGCTAAAAAACAAGACGTACGAGCATTATAAATAAAATCATCAATCACAAATGCTTGATCACGATCTATCTCGCTTACGGTGTACGTCTCTCCTTCAGGAATCAGTTTTTCGAACCACGCACTATAGGCCGCATTAGTGGTTAGTAGGCCCATCAGTACTGTCGATATCATAAGTACATTTTTTAATGACTTTATGAGAATCGAATAAGCGATAGATATTTTATTCATGATTGGTTTCCTGATGGTCACAGCTGAACAACATTTTTAAGCTATTTTTTCAACAACTCGGTTCAGTATACTAAATATCGATATGCTGAACAGGTGATATTATGCGAGAGTTTGATTACGACTTGGATTATAAACATTTAGATCTGCGCGCACAGCCTGAATTGTATCGTGTCGGACGCGGTGAGCAAGGCGTGTTACTGGTTGAGCCATACAAATCGGAAATACTACCGCACTGGCGCTTTGCTACTCCTGATATCGCAACCGAGAGTAGCGATACTATTTATCAAATGTTTTTAGATTATTTGGCTGATGATGATTTTATCGGTGCTGATATGGCTCGTAAATTCATCCAAATGGGCTATACCCGTGCTCGCCGCTATGCCAACCACAAAGGTGGCAAAAAATATAAAGGCGCTGTCCCTGATGATAAAAAAGGTCAAAGCGGTGCGCATGGACGTGACGAGCTACCACGGCAAGTCGAAGATCCTATCAAAGCAGAGTCTGCCCGTATATTTAAACAAAAATGGGACGAGTGTCGTGAGAACAAAAAGTATCTCAGAATGAAAAAAGAGCATCGTGAACGTTATAAAGAGGTTGAGTAGTTACCTCTGTTTGTCATATTAAAAAATTAAAAAAGTGAACTCTCTCACCCTAAAAGATGGCTGTGCTAAGGTATAGTGCAAAGCTCTATAGTCAAAGTATGTTTAAATCGCTACAGTGCTGCTGGGATAAATTTTTCGCAGCCTCTGTGAATACAGCAAGCAAGTAAAATTTGTACCAGTAACACCATAATACAATCATATCGGTTTTATGTTTCTTTGACTATATACCACACACATAACAAATATAACTGTTTCAAATAGCGAGGAATAATGGATAAGCAACTGTTAATTTTTGATTTCGACGGAACACTCATCGATAGTGTGCCTGATTTGGCTGATGCGACTAACGCTATGTTAACCACGCTGGGCAAAGAGACTTATCCTATCGAAACGATACGCAACTGGATAGGCAATGGCTCAAGATTACTGGTCGAGCGCGCGCTAGTGGGTAAGGTAGAAGTATTAGCAGGCGAGCTAACGCCCGAAGAGGCTGATCACGCAGAGCAGGTATTTTTTGAAGCTTATAAAAATCTTAGTGGTAGCAAAACTGTCGCTTACCCAGATGTCGATAGCGGACTGAAGAAACTGAAGGATGCAGGTTATACACTGGCGTTAGTCACCAATAAACCCATTCGTTTTGTCCCAAAAATATTACAATCCTTTGGTTGGCAGGATTTGTTTAGTGAAGTGCTAGGCGGTGATAGCCTCTCAACCAAAAAGCCCGAACCTGCGCCGCTATTGCATGTCTGTGAGACGTTGAATATCTCATCAGAAAAAGCCGTGATGATTGGTGATTCTAGAAACGATATATTGGCCGGACAAAACGCCAATATAGACACGCTTGGACTGTCTTACGGCTACAACTATGGACAAGACATCCGTGAATTGAATCCGACCGAAGCATTTGATAGCTTTAAAACGCTACAAGACTACCTGCTTAAACAAGCATAATCCCAAAAATTTTCACAAGGTTAGTCGCATTTCGTTTGGCTTACCTTGTGGAGCTTATCTTTTGGGAATGTGGGACTTATCTTGTGGTAATAGAGTCACTTACTACGATAGCTCAGCGCCTCAGATACATGAGCACTGGTGATAGTGTCGCTATCAGCAAGGTCAGCGATAGTGCGAGCTACTCGTAACACTCGATGATAGCCACGAGCAGATAAATTTAGGCGCTGCTGAGCCAGCTGTAATAGCTGCTGTTCGCCCTCTCCTAGTTGGATATATTTGTCAATCTCGCTAGGGCTAAGCTCATTGTTCACTTTACCCTGACGCTGTATCTGACAGTCGTGTGCCTTCGAGACTCTGTGGCGTACTTGTTCGGAGGCTTCTCCCGCTCGTGCATTTTGCAAATCTGCAATCGGTAAAGCAGGTACAGTGATATGCAAGTCAATGCGATCAAGCAACGGCCCTGATAGCTTGTCTTGATAGCGCTTAATTTGCTGAGCACTACAACGGCAGCGCCCCGAACCATCGCCATCATAACCACATGTGTAATAATCCCAAATTACTGGCACAATACCCTTCAATATCACCTCTTTTCTATTCCAATACCTACCAATTAAATGACAAACATATACCAAATAGCTGTCATAAAATTTAATAAATGCTAAATAAGCGACAAATTATTATGAGACAAATGCGCAAAATAAAACCGACTAGAATGAGCGTATCAGGAAGAATTCCATATAAAGGCAGATCATTACCTTATGAATCAACTTTAGAACGCGATTTAATCACAGTTCATGCCTTTCGAGAAGACGTGGAGGATATAGTTGCTCAACCAATTACTATACCCTTCGTCAAGAATGGTATTACTTATAAGTACACCCCTGACTTTTTTATCAAGTTCGTAGAAGGCTCTGGTAAGCCAAATATGATTATTGAGGTTAAACCACATGATCTATGGCAGGCGAACTGGAGAGACTGGTCAGATAAGTGGAAGACGATGCAGCGCTACTGTAAAGACAATGGTTATGTATTTCATATCTATGATGAGAGTCGTATCAAGAATACAGCTTTAGACAATATCAATCTCTTAATGAAGTTCAAAAACTCTGCAATCGAAGAAGAGGATAAGGAAGCGGTTTTAAAGCAGGTTAGGCTTATGGGTACAACTACCATAGATTACCTATTAACCCGTTTTTACATAGGCTCTTTCTTGCGAAATCACGGATTACGAGTAATTTATCATTTACTTGCTACTAAACGATTAAAATTCAATTTATTCCTTAAAATTAATGACTTAACAGAGGTATGGGTGGATTATGAATAATAGTAGAATTATAGAAGCTGATTCATCTATCTTCGACAGGCATTTAGATGATTTTCAAAAACTAGGTATCGATGTAGATACAATAAATGAGTCAACACCAACAACGAAAGGGTATGGTTTCATGATTGACCATGATGATGAGGGTTTAGATAGATTTGAAATCAGGCGTGGACGTATTGATTTGCGTAAAGGAAAAACCTATCTAAATAAGTCTGATAATAAACACTATGAGCTAGTCGAGTACTTAAACGAGAGTACAGAGGTCGTAGTTCGTAGTGTTGAAACGGGTAAAACCAGTATTGTTAACATACAAAGTTTGTCAAATATTAAAGATCAGAATAATGATCATATCAATGTCGATATCAGTGCTATTGGCGATGAAGAGTGGCAAAAAGCACAGTCGAAGTTTGAGGCGATCAAACCTATTATCAATACTGAGCATAGCCATAATCATCGAAAATTGATAATGAAACGCTCAAAGGAGATTAATGTTTCAATTCGTTCATTATACCGCTGGATTAAGCAGTATCAGGCTGTTGGTTCTATTGCAGGACTGGTAGAGAAAAAGCGAGGTTGGAAGGAAGGTGACTCACGTCTAACCAAGGCTCAGGACGATGTTATTCAAAGAGCTATAAAAGCATTTTATTTGACTAAGCAAAGGGCTAGTTTAGAGCAGACTTATCGTGAAGTTTTTCGACTTTGCTCTATGGAGAAAATCGATAAACCAAGTAAAAAAGCTATTAAATTACGCATTGATCAAATTTCAGAGTATGAACAGCTTAAAAAGCGTGGCCAAATAGAGCAAGCTAGAAAAAAATTCAAACCCACGCCTCATTCTTTTCCTAACGCAGATTACCCATTGAGCGTGATTCAAATAGACCATACACCTGTTGATTTGATGCTAGTCGATAACGAACACCGGAGATCCATTGGTAGACCATATTTGACACTAGCTATCGATGTCTATAGCCGAATGATTACGGGGTATTATTTATCATTAGATCCACCGTCAGCAACCTCAGTTGCAATGTGTGTCGCAAGAAGTATCTTACAAAAAGAAAGCCTTTTACTTGAGCATGGTATTGATCATACAGAATGGCAAGTGTATGGCTATCCCCAAAAAATACACGTTGATAATGGTGCTGACTTTCGATCAAACACCTTGGCTCGTTCGTGCGAAATTCATGGGATTAACCTTGAATTTAGACCAGTAGCAAGACCTCAGTTTGGTGGACATATTGAACGTCTCATTGGTACGTTTATGAAAGAGGTTCATGGCATCAACGGTACAACATTTTCTAATATTAAGGAAAAAGACAATTATGACTCTGAAAAAGAAGCAACACTTACCTTAGATGAATTTGAGGTTTGGCTTCTTACCTTTATAACCAAGGTTTATCACAAGCGAATCCATAGCACTTTAGGGCGAAGTCCTACGGAAAAATGGTATCTAGGTATTCATGGAGATGGTGAAAGCATTGGTACAGGCTTACCATCATTACCAGAAGACTCAAAAACCTTACTATTAGACTTCATGCCAAGTTTTGAGCGAACCATCCAGCATTTTGGCGTGACTATAGACTCCTTACGCTATTACGACCCCTGCTTAAATATTTTTATTAACGCCAAAAATAAAGATGGAAGTAAGAAACACTTTTTATTCAGACGTGATCCAAGAGACATTAGTAAAATTTGGTTCTACGATCCAAGTTTACACCAGTACTTTACAATCCCCTTTGCTAACCAGCAGCTACCAAGTATGAGTCTGTGGGAATATAAACAGATTCGTAAGCAGATTTCTGATAAAGGGAATGAGTATATAAATGAACATCAAATTTATGAAGCTTTAACCGAGATGCGAGACTTAATCGAAGATTCTTCTAAAAAAACGAAGTCTGCTCGTAGACAAGCGCAACGTCAAAAGACACATGCAAAAAGTCAAACTATCGTAGCCAAAACAATAATGGCGAGTAAAAGAAACAATGCCAATACTAGCAGCGATCTAGAACCGACTAACAGTGATGATATTCAAACAAACTTACAGCCATCAATACAAGCTTCTAAAAAACCTGAAAAGAGTGTCGTTGAACAAAATGGTCTACTTCTAGATACGACTGATTTTGATTTTGGAGATATTGAATAATGAATGAAATTATCACTGATAACAAAACGTCTTACCTCCATGTATATAAAGATTTCCGTCATCTTGTAGAATATTCTGATGACGATCGATTAGATTTTATTAACGAAGCTCGCTGGGTCAATTATGAGGTAGCAGACAATATAATTTTAGAGCTAAACGGACTTTTGAGGTTCCCAAAAAGACTAAGAATGCCTAACCTTTTAATAGTCGGTGATTCAAATAACGGCAAAACCAGTATTGCTCATCGTTTTTTTAGAAAACATGGCATGCCAATCGAAGAGAATGGCATTTTAGTCAAGCCTGTTATTTTTGCAAATGCTCCTTCAAGCACTAATGAAAAAGACCTCTATATGTCTATTCTAGAGGCACTTCATATGCCCTATAGAACGAAAGATTCAGCATCTTCATTGCTCTATCAAGTACTTCATTTATGCCGCGAGTATCAAGTCAAAATGATCATGGTTGATGAGCTTCATTCATTACTTACAGGTACACCAAGACAGCAACGTCAGGTAATGAATGCTTTGAAGACATTATGCAATGAATTACAGATACCGATTGTCGGTATTGGAACGCAGGATGCGAAACGTGTACTACACACTGATCCTCAGCACGCTAGTCGATTCGATATCGTAGAAGTCCCTCTTTGGAAATTAGATAAAAGATTTCAAGAATTACTTTTTCGACTCGAAAGTGTTTTTCCGCTTAAGAATCCATCAGAATTGCATCAACCCAAAACTGCTGCCCTTATTCATGCCGTTTCAAAAGGAAATTTAGGCAATATTCATAGGCTTCTGTCAGTTTGCGCCAAAGATGCCATTCTTAGTGGCACAGAACAAATTACCGAAGGCATTCTGACTAAAAATAAAGATGTTCGCTCAACCGAAGGACTCAGGTAATGGTTAGCGTAAAACCATTACCCGTTGCTACGCCTCTTTTAGATGATGAAAGCATAAGCTCATGGTTACTACGGGTATCTTTAAATCAAGGCTGCGACCTTTCTACAATTCTTTTTTATCACTGGTCTAAATACAATTTGCGTCATCATGATTTTGATAAAGGCTTTAATCATATTAATAAGCAAATACATCAAGATATGGCTGTACTTGCTCAAACTGATACTAAATTTTTTGATAATAGAAGCTTGATACAGTTCAATGAAGATATTGGATTAGAGTATCGACCAAATATTAGCCTTACTTGGGTGTTACCTATTCCCAAATTTCATTCTAAAACGATGGTAGGCCATCAATATTGCGCTCAATGTATGCAAGAGGACAAAAGTGCGTATTTGAGATTAAAGTGGCGATTTAGTTGGATTGTTTACTGTGAACAGCACTTAATTTCACTACAAAGTTCGTGTTCTAGCTGCGGATTGCCGTATCAACCACATTTGATCAAAGCGAATCACCGATTTATCAATAGATGTCCTCATTGTCGAGAAAAGCTAAGCGCTGAAGCAGTAAATCAACTTTTATGTACAGATGCTTATGAGTTTCAACTGAAGGCTGAACAAGTATTGAGCGCTAATCAAGCAATAGTTTTTGGACATTCAATAACTTCTGGTGACTGGTTTGAGCTGACATTATTTTTCATCAACCTCATAAGAAAGAGTACTTTAGAAAAAGAATTAATCTATAAAAATTTAGTAGAAACCCTTGGTATATGTGGTATCGATGGTCTTAGGCTAAGCAAAACTAGAACGGGGCTAAAGTTTGATTACTTATCCTACGAGGAAAGAGTAATGCTTATCGCCTACGCCAACCAGATGCTCAAAATAAAATTTGATGACTGGCTATTAGCTTGTAAGAAAAATAATTTAACGCAAAATAGCTTTAGGTTGGGTAAGCGACCTATCATACCAAAAGCCTTTTTACCTATCTACAATGAGCTTCCTTCAGCTGTAAAGCGTCAAATTAAAGCAAACAGGATATCTGCTAAACCTAAGTCAGCAAGGGCAGTTAATAATTCTTGGGAAAGAATGCAATTACGAATTGAGAAGTTGAAAATATATGATAAATCAAAACCCAACAAGAGAGCTAGAAGAGCAACTAAGTCATAGTATATTCCAAAGCTACACTGATTTTAGTAAATTTCTTCGTAGTCGGACGGGCAAAAGAAACTTCGTTGCCCCTGCATACAGGTTTGATGAGTTTTTCAAAGAATGCGACTTACAATGGGGCAAGATACCCTCCTATAAGATTATAACTCACACCTTTGATAATCACTTTGTCCAAAAAAATATGCCTGTACTTGGATGGCTTTTAAAAACTCGTCAAATCTTTGTCGATGATACAACAGAGCAAATTATTATTTCACAAGCAGCTATCCAAGAAATGTTCGTCGCCTTTGATGGTGATCCACCAAGCATACTGCAAGAATACTTACTTTTTTTGAATCAAAGACAGAAGCGTCGTCAGAGTAAGCCAAGTTCTGTTAGAACGGTCTTTCAACCCATAATTAGTTTATACCACCACTATGGCTTACAAGGCTGCCAAAAGCCGTCACAAGCTCAAATAGATAGGTACTTGATCAAGAATAAGGGACATATAACGGCTATGATTTCTTTTGTTCAATATTTAAACAATCATAGCCAGTTTAATCTCGTTTGTAAACGGGCATCTAAGCAAATACCAATTAAGCCAGCTTATAGAATAGTTGGAGATAAGGATCGGCAAAAATTTGAGAAGCGATTTATAGCACTAGCTATGTTAATCAGGCCGTTAAGCGATAAGGAAAAGATTCAGTGGATCAATTATGGTATTAGGTATTTTCATCGATTCCTCATCAGTATAAGAACGCTATCAGATGTAGATATCAAGCCATGTGACGAGTATGAGAATTTAATGCTAGTTCAATACGACAACAAACAATTTGCATTACCTAAATTTTAGTTAATTTTCAATAACTTGAATATGAGAGACTGCATAAAAATGCTTATTCAACGTTCAAGACTAAAGTTTACATATATAATATGTGTTCTTATTGAACAAATATAGAGTTTCTAGTGTAGAAGATAATTCGCCTTCTCTAGAAATTCTTATGGAAGGGTTTTATTTATGAAAAAATTAATTTTAGCAACAGTAAT
Organism: Psychrobacter sp. AOP31-B2-9; assembly: GCF_052378005.1. NCBI lineage: Bacteria > Pseudomonadati > Pseudomonadota > Gammaproteobacteria > Moraxellales > Moraxellaceae > Psychrobacter > Psychrobacter sp. AOP31-B2-9. The sequence continues at coordinate 132 of NZ_JBQSXG010000011.1, read as the reverse complement.
ATCTGTCTTTGCAATGTAGTCAAACGGCACTGTGAACCGCCCCGACTTTATCGGAGGCTGATCTACTTGAGTCAGGCAGCAATGCCTGACAGGGTTAAATTATCATAATACCGCTTTTCAAACTCAAAGGGT
>NZ_JBQSXG010000010.1:0-44603 GCF_052378005.1 Psychrobacter sp. AOP31-B2-9 | reverse complement strand
ACATCTTTACCTCTTCAAATTATATTATTTGGTTTTTTTGACCCTTCGAGAGTCAATCATCAATATATATTTGTGTGATTGTTAATGCTTCTCGAGTATACACACTTTAACTTTAGCACTCATATTTTTTAAAACATCAAAAAAGCGCTTTACCGACTATTTTCACTTCATTTCAGAGCATACATTTCCCAACATCAGTGATGCTCGCCAGGAAGAATTTTGGCAAAAATCCGCTGTGCTAGATTGGGCTTTTTATCCCTCGTTCGAGCAGCCGTCGAACTTGGAAAAATACGATAACCAAGTGATTGAATACCAACATTAAATGCAGGCACTAATGAATAAGTGGCCGATGCAAACTTACCCATATTGCTAGCGATGCTGTTTGGTTTATACACAATGGCCCTTGCTACCATCATCGCTGCTTCATCAGGCATCAACGCTGGCATATAGCGATATAGCTTAGTTGGGGCAATCATAGGCGTACGAACCAGCGGCATAAAGATATTTGTGACTTTAATATTGTCACCTTTCACTTCAGCAGCCAAACAACGGCTAAAAGCATCCAATGCAGATTTGGAAGCCACATAAGCGGCAAACCGTGGGCTATTGGCTAGCACACCAATCGATGAAATATTGACAATTTGACCCGTTTGACGTCCAATCATCGTTGGTAAAAACCCTAAAATAATTTTGACTGCTCCAAAATAATTAATTTCCATGGTACGCTCAAAGTCATGAAAACGATTGACTGACTCATGGACTGAACGTCTAATCGAACGACCTGCGTTATTTACCAATATGTCGATATGCTTAAAGTCAGCTAGGATTTTTTGACTTGTAGCCTCAATGGCAACCATATCAGTGAGGTCACACGCATAGTAGTTTGCCTTGCCCCCCAATCTTTCTATTTTATCTTTGACCATTTTTAGCTTGTCTTCGGTACGTGCCAATAAAATAACATGTGCACCGCACTCACTAAGCAAAAAAGCAGTACGCTCACCGATACCACTTGAGGCACCAGTAATAATAATAATTTTGTCTTTAACAACGCTAGTGATTGCTGTCTTTGAGGGATTGGCCATAAAAAATCCTTTTTGTTTGTCACATTCCTATGATCATTCGATCATAGAATAACAAGAAAACATAAGATAAAGTGAATTAAGGTAAAGTGAATAATAAAACTACGGTCTTATTCAGATAAGGTGATGGCTTTAAAATTTCAAAAGCAAATAACGGCATGAATAATGATCTGATTTAAAATTTTGGTGGTTTATTCATGTGCCTTTAAAAAGTCTTCAACTGCTTGAAACTGTCCTGCAGTACTCTCTTCGCTATACATGGCTTGTCGAAACGCATTAGAATTGGGGATACCAGTGGTATACCATGCAATATGCTTGCGCGCGATGCGGCAGCCAGAGTATTCGCCGTAGAAGCCATATAACTCTTGCAAATGCGCCAGTACAATCTCTTTGATGTCGCTGATGCTAGGTGCTTCTAGCGTCTCACCTGTCCGTAAAAAATGCCCGATATCACGGAATAACCATGGCTGACCTTGAGCGGCGCGGCCAATCATAACCGCATCACAGCCAGTCAGCTCATGGACATGTTGTGCTTTTTGAGGGCTATCAATATCACCATTGGCAATCACTGGGATGTTGATGCTTTCTTTGACTTCACGTATCAGATCGTAGCGCGCCTCTCCAGTGTACATATCCTCTCGTGTACGCCCGTGTATAGCGATAGCAGCAATACCTGCTTGCTCTGCCCGCTTTGCCACTCGTAAAATGTTTTCTCGGCCGTTCTCATAACCCAGTCGGGTTTTTAGCGTTACGGGTGCATTAACCGCATTCACAGCGGCATCTAACAGACGAGCGACTAAATCTTCATCTTGTAATAATGCAGACCCTGCCAGCTTGCGGCAGACTTTTTTGGCAGGGCAACCCATATTGATATCAATGATTTGCGCGCCATTATCAATCTGATAACGCGCCGCTTCCGCCAACTTATCAGGCTCAGCTCCTGCGATTTGCGCTGAAATAGGAGCAATCTCACCATCAAAATTGGCACGGTATAATGATTTTTTGCGAGCGTATAGCGCGGTATCGGCAATAATCATTTCACTGACGGCATGGCCTGCACCAAATGATTTGCACAACTTGCGAAATGGGTTATCGGTCACGCCTGCCATAGGAGCAATCATCAAACGGTTTTCAATCGTAAGACCACCAATATTTAACGGCTGTAATAATGGATGCTCAGATACTGGCAAAGACGAGAGTGAAATAGGAGAATCTATAGACATAAAAAAACGGCTTGATTTACGAAGAAAACAAGCCGTTATTCTAAGGGTTCGTACGCGTATTGCAAGCTATTCACGTGAATAACTTGCATCAATAAACACTACTTTATCATCATTGAGCGTATTACTTATCAAACACACTACCCTGCTCTAAAGTAATATCTTCATCGTGTTCTTGCATGCGCCACGGTAAACTGTCAGGCGATACATTTAAGAAATGCAGATACTTTTCAAACTGATCTATGATGTCATTGATAACCGATTCTGTTTTATAACCATACAAATCATAGGTTTGACCCCCGCGGCGTAAATATACCTCAGCACGGTGATGATGCTCTTGTGGCAATTCTCCTGCAGTCGCTTCGGTATAATCAGGCGCTTCGTGCTCAGATAGACGTACCTCATACCAAAACTCGACATCATCGCCACGATGTAATTCTAGTACGGCACGGTTGTTTATCGCATCATAGTTAACATCAGTAATCCAACCCGTTTCTGCAAACTTTTCTGATACTTCTACCATCGACGGCATAACCACATTTTTGATATACATCAATACCTTGTCACGAGTTGGCTGCTCAGTAATATAATCAATACGGTCACGCCATGCTGACGGCTTAAGTAGATGTGGTGGTAATCGGTTGTCGTTATCTAAGCTTTGATCGCGATGACCTTCAATCCGTAACGCACGCCACATACCAAAGATAGAAATCAATATGATAACAGCGAAAGGCAACGCACTGACAATAGCAGCAGTTTGCAATGCTGTCAGACCGCCTGCCAATAGTAACACTGCCGCTACAGCGCCTTCTGTCACTACCCAAAAAGTACGCTGCCACCATGGTGTATCGCTACGGCCACCAGCAGCGAGTGAATCAATAACCAATGATCCTGAATCTGATGAAGTCACAAAAAACGTGATGATGAGCAATATCGTCAGCGACGACACAAACTGAGTAAATGGCAAGTTTTCAAACAATTTAAACAAAGCGATGGCTTGGTTGTTTTGTACCTCACTAATAAGCGAAGTATAGCCATCCATCATAATCATATGTAGAGCCGTATCACCGAACACAGCAAACCAAAAGAATGTGAAAAAGGTAGGTACCAGCATAACGCCTAGCACAAACTCACGAATAGTACGACCACGGCTGATTTTGGCAATAAATAGCCCAACAAACGGAGCCCAAGCAATCGTCCATGCAAAGATAAACAGCGTCCAACTACCGATCCAGTCACTACTCTCGTAAGCTTGTAAACTAAAGGTACGCTCAACAATATTACCTAAATAGCTGCCCGTATTTTCCATAAAGGCATTTAGGATAAATATGGTAGGACCCACAATGAATACAAAGACCATCAGTGATGTGGCCAGTACCATATTGAGTATCGACAGCCGCTTAACACCTTTATCCATACCTGCTAGCACCGATACTAAGGCAGCCGCTGTAATGACAGCAATGGCTATCACCTGTACTGTGGTATTAACTGGAACAATATCGGGTAGCAAATAGTTAAGACCGGCATTAATTTGCGATACTGACAAACCTAAGCTGGTGGCGATACCAAACAACGTACCCAAAATAGCGAATACATCAACCGTATGACCGATAGGTCCATGGATTTTTTCACCAATTAATGGATACAAGGTGGAACGCATAGACAATGGTAATCCATGACGAAACGCGAAATAAGCGAGCGACAGCCCCACCACACCATAAATAGCCCAAATGTGAAAACCCCAATGAAAATAAGCAATTTGCATTGCCTCTTTTGCTGCATGAATGGTTTCGGGCGTAGATAAAGGTGGACTGGCAAAATGAATAACAGGTTCTGCTACCCCATAAAATAGTAAAGCGATACCGTACCCTGCTGAAAACAGCATGGCAAACCATTCTAGAAACTTATATTCAGCCTCTCCATGGTCTGGTCCAAGCTTGATATTGCCATATGATGAAAATGCCAACACAATGATAAACAGTAAAAATATGGCAACCGCCAACATGTAAAACCAACCAAAAGTCTCGGTCGTAAAGGTTAGTACAGAACTAAATAACTCACCTGCAGCTTCTGGGTTAATGGCAGTACCAACAACCAATAAAATCATGACGATAGCAGCTGGCAAAAATACGGGCAGTAAAATAGTGGATCGAGCAGTTTTATCTTTCATAAAAGTGATCTCACAAAATAGGTTTTCAATTATTATTTAAAATCAGTCTCTAACAAGAGACCTAAGACGATAGGAGTTTCCGTTATTAAGATAACAATCGTTAAAGATAGCCGTTAAAGCGAGTCATCAAATAGAATCACTAAAACTAGAAAAAACTGCTTATTATCATAAATAGCAAATACGCAAATAATGGCTTATTAATAAACAACGCCTGCAATATAGGTATAAAAAATATTTTTGACGTTTATTAAAATAACAATGGAACAACATGCGGTTATATGTAGCATATTTATCGTGATGACCCTAATATTCGACCTAAGATGTAACATTATTTTAACATTTGTTACCTGACTATTACCAAATAACAAAAAAGGCCGCTTGCAGGCGACCTTTTTCATACCGGGCTGATAATCGCTATTAAAAGCAACTAATAACGAATATGGTGTATTAAATACTAACCAGTAATAGCAGAAGCTAGTTGTTGGGCAAGTTTGGCCAACTGCTCATGATCGGCCATTACAGCAGCATGATGACCTAGCTCATGGATATTGGTAGGAATAAGATGTACATGATAATGGAACACTGTTTGCCCTGCTTGCGCACCATTTAGCTGCATTTGAATAATTCCTTCACGCGCAAACACTTGGCGCTGCGCCTGCATGACTTTTTGAGATGTCATCAAAACAGCAGCTGCATACTCTGGTTCAAGGTCGGCCAAATCAACAGCTTTTTGTTTCGGTATTACCAATACATGACCTTCCGCTTGCGGCATGATATCCATAAAGGCTAGGGTTTTATCATCCTCATACACTTTATGACACGGAATATCACTGGTTAGCATTTTGGCAAAAATATTGTTGTCATCGTACGCTGTGGCTTGTTGATTAATATCAGTCATTATTATTCCTTTCAATGTAATGTTGTCGTTACTAGGGCGTGTTGAACATTCAAATATTAGGGCTGCTGATCGCTAAATTTACACCAAACTAGGCGCAAGCCGACGATAATGTCGAGACCTTAACTAGGCTTGTAACAACGTTTGCAAAAATGTTTGGAAGCATTTTAGCATCAGCCTTGAGAACGGATCCAGCAAAGCACTGCTTTGCCCGTTTGCAAGGCGAGAGCTATGCTCGAGTGGAGGGGAGTACTCTTTTTTGCCAATACATGGCGAAATTGTTTCACCTAGAATGACTAGGTATCAAAAATTTCACTGCATATTGTCTAAAAAATAGTGACTGCCAGCACCACATTTGAATGTTCAACACGCCCTGTTTATTGTTTAAAACAGATTGAAGCGTGCGTAATATAGTGGACGAAATATAGGCTAAGCACAAGTTACTACCATGCTCACTATAAAAAATAATACCAGTAAATTACGTTAACAATTAAGCAATTTATTGGCGAGCCATGCCCTTAAAATGTTATATTAACCCTCTATTTTAATAACACCATGTTTATGGACTCGCCTACTTTGACCTCTCAATCAAATAACAATTACGCTAATGTACATCTTGATACCACACTATCAACGACCACATCCGATGATATGATATCTGCTAGTAATACTGAACAAACAAGCACGCAGAATGCGACTCAAATGCTTGCGCCAAACAGTATTATTTTAGCAGACGTACTGACTGACAAAACCATTGCATGGCGAATTCATAACTGTAAAATCAGCAAAAAAACCGTCACTCAAGATTTACCGCTACCTTTTCTGTATCATTATGACAGCTTAGAAGACAGTATCAAACAAACACATCCACTGACACCTGCTCTATTAGCGCAATTTAACACACCGATGACGGCTCAAGCAGCTGCTAAGCTCATCGGGATTGATGCCACACTGCTTGCTAACCCTTGGCAGGTAAAGGTCGTCGGCTCACTGGTCGTATTCAGTGAAACATTGCAATTGGCTGTACGGCTGCATTGGACCAATACGGGCAAAGACGCACAGCAAATTTATACTAAAGAGGCAACAGACGCGCTCACTACCGCATTTAAAGATTGGCAGTTTTTTGGCCGTATAGATGTACTCTATAAAAACAACCGTCAACCCTTAATTAGTATCGACGAACAACACAATGGCACGGAATCGATATTAACGATTGAGACCAGTACAGACTATCAACTTTTACCGGCCACTCATGCTTTAGCGATTATCGCCAAACTGGACAAAGATAAAGCCGAGCTACCTTGGTTTGAAACAGCCATATTAGAACGTTTGGAGTAGTACTTATCCGTCCTATTTTTTATCACAAGCAGCGAATTATTTTCAGCTATTCATAGCTAATGGTATGGTAGCGACCTAGTATTATTCACTAGTCCTCAAACCGTATAAAAAGCACACTATTGACATCACGGCTGATGCTGCACATTTTAACGAACCTAGCCTATTTGTAAGGAATATCACATGGATTATCGCTCAAAAACCTCTACCGGTGGTCGTAATATGGCAGGTGCACGCGCACTATGGCGTGCAACTGGCATGACTGATGGCGACTTTGGCAAACCTATTATTGCTATTGCCAACTCATTTACCCAGTTCGTACCAGGTCACGTGCATTTAAAAGACTTAGGTCAACTGGTCGCACGTGAGATTGAGCAGGCAGGTGGCGTGGCCAAAGAATTCAATACTATTGCTGTCGATGATGGTATTGCGATGGGCCATAGCGGTATGCTGTATTCGCTACCAAGTCGTGACTTAATTGCCGATTCTGTCGAGTACATGGTCAATGCTCACTGCGCAGATGCTTTAGTCTGTATTTCTAACTGCGATAAAATCACCCCAGGCATGTTAATGGCAGCGATGCGCTTAAACATTCCTGTTGTGTTCGTCTCTGGCGGACCTATGGAAGCCGGTAAAGTCATTGCCAGTACTGTCGCACAAAGCCACAATAACGATGGTGGCAACGGTACACATACCACTGACAATAAAGGTAATGCGATTCGTAAGCTTGATTTAGTCGATGCGATGATGGATGCTGCTGACGATAATATCAGTGACGAAGATGTCTTGGCCATCGAAAGCTCAGCCTGCCCCACTTGTGGCTCTTGCTCTGGTATGTTTACTGCCAACTCAATGAACTGTTTGACCGAAGCATTAGGGCTATCATTGCCAGGTAATGGCTCATTACTAGCAACTCATGCGATGCGCCGTGAATTGTTCTTAAAGGCTGGTCGTACGATTGTCTCTTTGGCCAAACGCCGTTATGAGCAAGATGATGACTCAGTGCTACCACGCTCTATCGCGACCAAAGCGGCTTTTGAAAATGCCATGAGCTTAGATATCGCGATGGGTGGATCAACCAATACTATCTTGCATTTGCTAGCAGCGGCCAATGAAGCGGAAGTTGATTTTAAAATGGCCGATATCGATCGTCTAAGCCGCGGCGTGCCTTGCCTCTCTAAAGTCGCACCTGCCTCACAGAAATATCATATGGAAGATGTGCACCGAGCTGGTGGCGTAATGGCATTGCTTGCTGAGCTTGACCGTGCAGGCTTACTAACCACTGACCTTCCAACCATCCATAGTGCAACGATGAAAGAAGCCATCGACACATGGGATATCATGAATCCAGACAATGCTGAAGCGCGAGCACTATATGTTGCTGCACCTGGTGGTATTCGTACGACACAAGCCTTTTCACAATCCAAAGAATGGTCTAATCTCGATGTTAATCGCGAATCAGGCTGTATCCGTAGCGTTACTCATGCTTATTCACAAGATGGCGGCTTAGCAGTACTGTATGGCAACATTGCTGAGCGTGGCTGTGTGGTAAAAACAGCTGGCGTTGATGACAGTATTTTGGTATTTACTGGCCGCGCGCGTCTATTTGAATCGCAAGATGATGCCGTTGCAGCTATCTTGGATGACCAAATCGTTGCCGGTGATGTAGTAATCATTCGTTACGAAGGCCCTAAAGGTGGCCCAGGTATGCAAGAGATGCTTTATCCAACAACTTACCTGAAGTCAAAAGGTTTGGGTAAAAAATGTGCGCTACTGACTGATGGGCGTTTCTCTGGCGGTACATCTGGCCTATCTATTGGTCATGCCAGCCCTGAAGCTGCTGAAGGTGGTGCGATTGGTCTGGTAGAAGAAGGTGATACCATTCATATTGACATTCCTAACCGTACTATCAACATCCAAGTGAGCGATGAAGCTTTGGCAGAACGCCGTGAAGCTATGGAAGCTCGTGGTCGTGATGCTTGGAAACCTGTAAGCCGTGAGCGTTACGTTACTCCTGCATTACGTGCTTATGCAGCCATGACTACCAGTGCCGATACTGGTGCAATACGTGACGTAAGCCAAGTAGAGCGCTAAACACTAAGTACAGAAACAGCTCAGACTTTAAAACTCTGTTTGTTTTAAGAGTCACAAATATTGAAATTATAAAAAGCCTGCCTATATTGTGCAGGCTTTTTTTCACTAAAAAACAACGTAGACCGTCGTTTGATAACTATTTTTTGCGGAAACCATCATGTTTTGTTGTCATGATAAAAGACAGACCGACAAGTCATTAGTCATCGATCCTCAGTATGGCTCGATAGTGGGCTTTCTTTTATAAAAAAATAACAATCAACTGACTCTCGTGCGTGACTCTTATGATCGAAAACTATAATTTATTCTTATTAGTCTGTGGTGTCGCTTTTTTATTAGGCGCGTTGTTTCCTATTCTCTTTAAACGCACGCCCATCTCTTTGCCTATGCTACAAGTCGGCTTAGGCCTGATAATGGGCTATTATTGGACGACACTATCATTCTTAAATCCTATTGATAATGGCTTAGTCATCGAAAAGCTGACTGAAATTGTCGTTTTAGTATCATTGGTTGGCGCGGGTATCAAGATTGATACTGAGCTATCCTGGCAGTTATGGCGGCCGACAGTACGACTGTTACTGATTACCATGCCAATTGGTATCTTTTCGATGGCAGTATTGGGTTATTACACGTTTGGTCTGAGTCTTGGGGCAGCCGTTTTATTAGGTGCTGTACTTGCACCAACGGACCCAGTATTAGCATCTAGTATCCAAGTAGGACCACCGAATACCGGTGGTGAAGACGCACCTCGATTTACCCTCACCTCAGAAGCAGGACTTAACGATGGGCTGGCTTTCCCCTTTGTTTATTTAGCAATAAAAATAGCGGAAGCATTTGATGAAGGCAATCGTTTCACCAGTGAGATGCTTTGGTCGTGGTTTACCCATGATGTACTGTGGAAAATTGGCGCAGGTTTACTGGTTGGTATTGTCGTTGGTAAGGTTCTGGCCAAGCTCGTCTTTTCAAAATATAGCCAAGACACCACTATTTCTCAAGGTTACGTCGTCATCGCCCTGACACTACTAGCCTATGGCTTAGCAGAGTTTGTGCATAGTTATGGCTTTATTGCCGTATTTGTCGCAGCCTTTGCCTTTCGGCGTTCGGAGCATGAGCACAGCTACCATCACAAGCTTCATGATTTTGCAGAGCAATCAGAAGGTTTACTGATGTCGTTAGTACTGGTCACTTTTGGCATGTTTTTAGGTCAGGGATTGCAGTCGGATGTAGAGCTCACGTGGCGCGTTTATATCGTCAGCTTTGCCTTCTTATTGTTGATACGCCCTATTGGCGGGTTGATTGCGTTATCAGGACTGAACCTACCACATACCGAAAAATATGCTATCTCAGCATTAGGTATCCGTGGTATTGGTACGCTATATTATCTCTCTTACGCGATCAACCAAGGCTTTTTCGGTGAGGAGGATACTCTAAAACTATGGGTTGTCTGCTCAATTGTCATTTTAATATCTATTTTTATACATGGTATCAGCGCCAAAAGACTGCTAAAAATGACGCCAAACAACCCTCATTGATATTATTGATACATTTTTTAGTACTGTTTGAGCGCTGTATCAACCGAGCTAATCACAAACTCCGTTAGAGCAAACTGACGAATATCATTGAGCATCGTAACGTCAAAGTTATGAACAAAAGCAAATGACAATTGACGCTTCGGATCACACCAAGCAACCGACCCGTTATAACCCATGTGCCCGAACCCTTGCTTGCTGATATCAATCACTTCACTATCGATATTTTGACAAAGGCTAAACAGTCTATGATAACCCAAGCGCCAATACATAGACGCTGGCATGACGGAGTCTAAACCTGTGACATGCGGTTTAGAGAGCTGCTCAAACGTTGCACTATCAATAATGGTTTGTCCTTGCCATTGACCACCACAGGCCAGCATCGCGTAGATGGTTGCCAGTGCCTGTGCTGAAGCTACCCCATTGGCCGCAGGAATCACGGCTTGTAATATCTCGCGACTATGGTAATCGATTGCTTCTTTACCAACAGGTATGAGCGCCGCTTTATAGTTTTTTAGATTCAGTTTACTAGTATCAAAGTACAAACGATTGATATGGGCGGTACTTAATATAGGCAAGTTTTTTTGCTCATTATCCTGACTAGGGTTTACGACTTTTTCATTAGCTAAGGCTTGTTGCTGCCAACAAGTATAATTGGGCAGACGAGCATAAGCATCTAAGGTGCTTTGTGAATCTGCTTTTAAAGTTGGTTTGTGACGCTTATGACGCAGTTTTTCACTATCCTCATCTGATACTTCAAAATCTTTGGCCAGCTTTGCCACTTGGTTGACTTTATTATCTGGCACACCAAAATAACAGCTGTCGGCAATGCCTAAAGGTTCGGTTAGATAACGGCGCAACGCCTCAGCCAAAGATAGATTGGTAACAGCTTCTATTAGACCGCCTAATATCCAACCATAGACCAAAGCACTATAAGCGCTATCATATAACTCGCTATGCTCCGGTAGCGTAATTGCCATCGTAGCAATTTTATTGAGCATATGCTCCCAATCCAGCAACGCTTCACTATCAGCATTAGTACTTTGAATGGAAAATAAATTAGCTTGGTGTGACATCACGCTACGTAGCGTAATATCCCCTTTATTCTGTGCCGAAAATGCTGGCCAATAATGCGCAATAGGCGTGTCATAATCTAGTATCTGCTGCGACACCAACACATGTACCAATGTCGCCAATATGCCTTTACCTGTCGAAAAATTAATGGCCAAGGTATCAGGTTGCCAGGACATATCTAAACGTGCCATACCCGTACTTGCTTGAGCAATACATTTGCCAGCCTGATAAACAACCACAGCACCACCTGCTGGCGCATCATCAAGTTGCAAGTCGGTGAGTAATTGCTGCAAGCCTTGCTGAAGTTTAATATTAATATCGTTATGCATATGCTGATTACTTTTATTGTTCTCGCTCATGACTGCCCTGCTTTATTTTATAAAAAAGCTAAGTCTCAAAGTCTCTTAGCGCTGGATATTGTAGCAGATCAAAAAACACGATTGGCTTACCATGAGTGATTTCTAGCCTCGTTTTCTTGACAACCATCATTTTTTGCGTGGTTTTACCCATTTATATCAACGTAAAATCAATTATTTACTCACAAAAAAGGCCACCATTTGGTCGCCTTTTCGTTCGTCAAACATGATTATATTCTAACGCGGCACTAGTAAACGATTATGAACCTCTTCGGCAAGCTTAGTCAAACCATGACTACGCCCACGTTCCATCGCTGTATCCATTTTACGCCCACGCAGCCAACCTGCACGCAAGGCTATCGCAGCACCTGCTCTATTGCCAGTACCACAGTGCAGCGCAGTTTTTTTGCCGTGATGCTGTCGTAAAATATTATCAAATGCCAATATTTTCAGCTGCTTTAAGTCAGCAGCACCGCTAATAGGCAAATGTTCATAATGCATACCTGCACGCTCGACAGCTGCTGCTTCATCAAAACTCAACTCATCATTAGGCTGCAAATTGATAACCAACTCAACGCCTGACTTTGCTAATGCTGCCACTTTTTCATCATCCAATGCACCACATACAATGGTGTTTGCATCAGGACGAAAATAAGGCTCAAAAATATTAGCAAGGTCGATACCGTTATCCTGAATATTTTGGTCAGAGTCAGTACTGGTGCTACCAGTCTCAGCCCTATTATCAGTAGTCTTGATATGAGCAACATGATCATTGGCGGCTGAATTTTCTGGGCTTGTTACTTCTGTATATGAAGTCATAATTATAAATTTATTCGTTAAGTTTGCTATTGAAAACTTTTGTAATGAGCATCTGTTATCTTATTTTCTGATGGTTATTGATCGATACTCTGCAATCTAACCGTACCTAACAGATGCGGTTTGTCATTTTTAGCGCTATATAACCCAAACTCACAAGTATCATCTGTGCTCTCAAACTTTGCAACTGGTTCAGCAATAAGCTCAACCTCTGCTGGCAAAAAGATAGGTAGCTTAAATGCGACATCAACCGTACAAGCATCTGGTAACTCGCCCATCATACCCAAACATTTGGCCTTTGACCACATACCGTGAGCAATAGCTTTTGGAAAACCAAAAGCCCGCGCAGATAGCGGATGTAAATGAATCAGGTTGAAGTCACCCGATACAAAGGCATAGCGACGACCGATATCCTCTGGTACTTCAAAGATACTATGCACGCCTTCCGGATTAACATCTGGTTTGGCCACTATCTGACGTGGAGTGCTTTTTTTATCTTTGCTATTACTTGATGTTTTGCTACGAGACAAATAAGTTGAAGTACCTTCCCAGATAACTTCACTCTCTGATTTCACAGTCGTCACAAAATCAAACTGCTGACCTTGAGCATGATCACGCAGATTATCAAAGGTAACCGACATGGCAAACGTTTCACGCTCACCAATTGAACGATACTGAGTTACACTATTGTCAACGTGTACCAAACCCAACATGGCAAATGGAAACGGCTCTTTGACCATCATATTCATTTGCAAAGTTTGTGATAATACTGAAAAATATGTAATTGGGACTTTACCATTATCAGAAAAACCGCAAATTTTACGATAATCGTTTAAATTCCCTTGGTCGATATGCAGATCATCCACAAAATAAGTCGCTTGAGGTAGCTGTTCTCGACTAATTTTGCCATTATTGACAATAGGTAATAAGCTTTTAACGATATTGGCGTAGGTCGTATGCGCTTTTGGCAACGCATCATAATGCTTGTCTGACATAATAAATCCTAAGTGGGGCTAGAGCAAATTTTCTTGGTGCATACAGAGATGCTATTAAAGTCGTTCGTTAAGGCTGACCATCCAACAGTGTCCTAAGCGCTATACTCAATCCAAAGTATAAGTAATCTACGTGGTTTTAATGCGTGGTTCAAGCACTTATTTTACAGCAATTTTTTTCTGGTTTTTGGGTTTATAGTTTCTATTTTTTTTATTATAAAGTTTCTATGTTTTTATCATAAAAAAGCCACCCTCGGGCAGCTTTATTACAAATTATCATCAATTTTTTCGTAAGCATGTGTAAGGTAAATAAAAAATAACAATTAATATCAATTACTTAATAAAAAATATTACCCCTGCCTACCTAGAAACTAGTGCTATGCACCTAGTAAGCTTTGACCACATACACGGACAGTATTGCCATTCAAACCACCAGAAGCAGGTGATGCAAACCATGCGATAGTTTCTGCAACATCTACTGGTAGTCCACCTTGGCTCATTGAGTTCATACGACGCCCCGCTTCACGAATAGCAAATGGAATGGCTTCAGTCATCTGGGTTTCAATAAATCCTGGCGCCACGGCATTAATTGTCATACCTTTGGCATTGTCCTCTAGTTGCTTAGCAGTCGCATTAACTAGACCAATAACACCCGCTTTCGAGGTGGCATAGTTGGTTTGACCTAAGTTACCCGCGATACCAGAAATTGAAGACACACAGACAATACGAGCGTCATCATTTAAGACATTATTATCAAGCATATAACGGTTTAATTTAGCGATACTGGCAAGATTGATATTAATAACCATATCCCATTTTTGCTCATCCATCTTCGCTAAGGTCTTGTCACGGGTCACCCCTGCATTATGAATCACTGCATCCAAGCCGCCGCGTTTTTCTGCCGCATCTGCAATTTCAGCACCTGCATCGTCACTGGTAATATCAACAGTCAATACTGAACCACTGATTTCACTAGCGACCTTTTGCAGGTCAGCTTGTTGCTGCGGCACATCAAGACAGATAACATGAGCGCCTTCGCGAGCCAACACGCGAGCAATCGCTTCACCAATACCACGACTTGCGCCAGTAACCAGCATGGTTTTGCCACCTAAAGGCTGCGTCCAATCTACCTCAATTGACGTGCCTTTGCTAACACGTACGACTTGTCCTGAGACATAAGCTGAACGAGCTGAGGTGAAAAAACGTAACGTTGAATCTAAGTTTTGCTCTGCACCTTCTTCAACGTAGACAAGCTGTGCCGTGATACCACGTTTGAACTCTTTGCCTACAGATTTTACAAAGCCTTCAAGTGAGCGTTGAGCAAGTGCTGTATCAATATCAGAGATTTTTTCTGGTGGGCGGCCCACAATAATAACGCGACCAGATTTTTCAACACGGCGAGCCACAGTATGGAAAAATTCATACACCTCTTTTAGCTGCTTAGCATTGCTAATATTACTAGCATCAAACAACAGCACTTTAAACTTATCATCACTATCAGTATTAATCTTTGTCTCAATACTCGCATCAGCAAGCGTATCTTTGATATCGTCGCTGCTATTTACATAAACATCCGCATGTACGTCTGACAAAATACGTGATACTGACGCACTCACGCTTTTATCATCGCCACTAGCACGGCCAACCAAAACACTACCACGTACTAGATTTTCACCACTTTCGAAACGATCAAGTGTCACTGGTAATGGTAAGCCTAGGTTTTTCGCAACCTTTTTACCAATAGAAGATTGAACAAAATCACCATAATGGTCTGACATAATATAATCCTTATAAAAAATAACTAGAATCGTAAATTAAAAATGCAATGTTCCTATCATATAGACTCGGCAACATTATAATTATTGATATTTAGTAAGTGCGTACAAAACTGGCCTAACTATACACTGCCATTATAAACAAGTCCAAAAACTGAGAATGTCTACAAAAATCTGTAAACAAGCTAGTACACAAGATGGCAACTTTTTGTAGACTAAAAAAGCATCGTATCATGCTAGAATTAGACCTATAAGTTATAGAAAGTTTATTTATCGATAACAATATATTATCAAATTAGCTTTTATGCAATGCTAACGGTCAATATCAACCTGTCCACAGAAACTATTTTGAACGCCGTATGGTGAGTGATACTACAAGCCCTATCTTCAGCTTGCAAATCTAGGACGTATCATCATGTAGATTGAAACACTTAAAATAAAAAAATAACCGTGAATACAAACATACTGGCAAAATTCTAACGATATTAAACTATGTCAAGATCATCAAATATATGCATTTACTGGGCTATTTACTCAATCTAAACATTACACTTTAAATGGGCTGAATTTTGTGAAACAGAGTCAAATGGCTTGCTGATACTTGGATACTATTACTTCCATGCTATCTTTACGACCTTTCTTATTAGACAGCAATTTATCCCATCTCTATCATCAAAATGAGGTCACACCCTAACCTCATTACAAACGTCACATAATTTGCTAAAGATATACAGTAAGGTCATAAAAACGACTTGCCATAAACAGCCATACTGCGCAATAAATGATAATATTGATTTATCATCTTGAAATATTGCACCAAATACTAAAAGTTAATTGTCTTTTTTATCGTTACTTCACCTTTCTTCTACCCGTATTTTTTAAGGATAATATTATGAGTAATAAAAACAATCACCCTGATAGTCCTGTTATCGAAAGCACTGTCGTAAAAGTCAGTGATGTAAAAACTAAAGAGGCAAAAGCAACCTCTACTGACAGCACTCAAAAAGAGGCAGCCGTTAATACCATTGTTAGTGATTCAAAAAAAGAGAACGTTGCGGAAGAAGTTGCTGTTCCAAAAGCAGCTAATACTGCCAAAAAAACCCACTCAACCAAACCTAACTCAAGTCTAAAACGCGTGGCTGTTTTAGGTGGTAACCGTATCCCATTTGCTCGCTCGAATGGTTCATATGCTGACGTCAGCAACACTGATATGCTATCAGCCGCTTTGGATGGTTTGATTGAACGCTACAACTTGCAAGATGAAGTGTTAGGTGAAGTGGTCGCTGGTGCAGTTATGAAACTGAGCCGTGATATCAACCTTACTCGTGAAGCCACATTAAATACAGCCCTAAATCCACACACACCAACTTATGACATTTCACAGGCTTGTGGTACTGGCTTACAAGCGACTTTCGCTTCTGCCAATAAGATCGCATTGGGCCTTATCGATTCAGCCATTACTGGTGGTGTCGATACCACCTCTGACGCCCCTATCGCGATTGGCGATGGATTACGTAAAGTCCTGATTAAATTGGGTGCAGCGAAAGACAACAAGCAGCGTCTAAAAGCACTGATGGGTTTGAATCCAAAAGACTTAATAGACTCACCGAAAAACGGAGAGCCACGCACTGGTCTATCAATGGGTGAGCATCAAGCAATCACTGCGCTTGAGTGGAACGTTAGCCGCGAAGCCCAAGATGAGCTTGCTTTTAACAGTCACAAAAACCTAGCACGCGCTTATGATGAAGGCTTTTTTGATGACTTAATCACACCATATAAAGGTCTGACTCGTGATAATAATCTGCGCCCAGACACAACGCTAGAAAAGCTGGCCAAACTAAGGCCTGTATTTGGCAAAAAGAATGCCAAACCAACGATGACAGCAGCCAACTCTACTCCATTAACAGATGGCGCTTCTTGCGTGCTATTAGGTACTGATGAATGGGCAAAAGAACACGGCCTTAAACCATTGGCTTATATTGTCTATCAAGAAACAGCTGCGGTAGACTTCATTGGCAAATCTGGCACAACTGAAGGCTTACTGATGGCACCTGCTTATGCCGTACCACGTATGCTGAAACGAGCTGGCCTAACGTTACAAGACTTTGATTTTTATGAAATTCATGAAGCTTTTGCATCACAAGTACTGTCAACATTAGCAGCTTGGGAAGATGAAAGTTTCTGTGAAGAGCGTTTAGGACTGGATGCACCACTTGGCTCTATTGATCGTAGTAAGCTCAACGTTAATGGCTCATCATTGGCAGCAGGTCATCCATTTGCAGCTACTGGTGGTCGTATATTAGCGACTGCAGCTAAACTACTGGATCAAAAAGGCTCTGGTCGTGCGCTTATCTCTATCTGTGCAGCAGGTGGTCAAGGAGTAACGTGTATCTTAGAAAAATAATCAAGATACCTTGTGTTTAGCCTATTGAGATGACTATCGAGTGAATTGAGGTCACCCATTAGCTTTATAAATACTAAAATAACAGGAATGCACTAAGTTATTGCCTTACTCAGTACATACCATAAAAAATGTCCTTTAATTCATGTAAAGGGCATTTTTTATTGCCTATAGTTTGTTATTATAAAAGTGAATTAGGGAGTAGCATTTTACAAAACTTGATATGCCAACCAAAGGTAACATTTATGGGTAAAACTAAATATTTGTTAAAACAACTACGGCAAATCATTTTTGGTTCTGAAAAAATCAACATAACCGAGCCCAATACAACAGCTGATTTTCAGTCTCTAACAACCAAAGAACACATTGATCAATATAATCGCGAACAAGAAATTCTATCTGAGCGTATCGAAAAAGAAGTGCTTGATGATGAACTGCGACGAAAAATGCACCAAGACTTAATCGATACCTATGATGAAGAGCTAGAAAATGAAATAGATGACTATGCGCGTGACTTTCGTTTTGACGGACGCGAAATGAGTGATCAAGAAAAGCTAGATCGTCGTACATACTTCCATGAACTGGTACGACTACAACGAGAGCTTATCAAACTACAAGATTGGGTAGTAGATCGCGGTGAGCGCATTATCGTCATCTTTGAAGGACGAGATTCTGCTGGTAAAGGTGGTGCTATTAAGCGTATCACTCAGCGCCTAAATCCAAGAGTTTGTCGTGTTGCAGCCCTACCCGCGCCAACAGAACGTGAGCAAACGCAATGGTATTTTCAACGCTATGTCGCCCACTTGCCAGCCGCAGGTGAAATTGTACTGTTTGACCGTAGTTGGTATAACCGCGGTGGTGTCGAGCACGTGATGGGCTTCTGTACAGACGCACAGTATGAGGAGTTTTTTCAATCGGTGCCTGATTTTGAACGTATGTTAGTACGCTCTGGCATTCGTCTGGTGAAATACTGGTTTTCAATTACCGATGACGAACAACATGCGCGTTTCATGAGCCGAATGTATGATCCGCTCAAACAATGGAAACTTTCACCGATGGATTTGCAATCACGCCGGCGGTGGGAAGACTACACCAAAGCAAAAGAGACCATGTTTGAACGTACCCATATTCCTGAAGCTCCATGGTGGGTCGTAGAAGGCAACAATAAAAAACGTGCAAGGCTAAACTGCATCGCACACTTACTCGACCAAATTCCTTATAAAGAAGTGCCTCGTGATGAGGTTGAGTTACCCAACCGTAAACGCGATGATGAATATTATCGTGAGCCTATTCCAAATGATATGTATGTGCCGCCTCGTTATTAACATGCCTCATCAACAGTCGATATTTCTCCAAATTTATTTAAAAACAGCTCATCAAAAAAGCAGCCTTATATCAAAATATAGGGCTGCTTTTTTATGGTGATATCTATTTAAAACCAATCGTAATAGAGAAAATAGTCATCAATATTAATATCACATGGTATAAGTCGACTGCAAGCCATCTATTTTACCAGCCAACAATCGCTCAACTTCATTTTTAATTCTTTGACCAGCAATGTCAGTACCAATTTGTACCGCAAAACCTGCTGGACGACTACCTTGTGTTTTAGAGTTTATCCACACCACCTTACCATTCATAGGTAAACGTTCGCTTGAATTCGGTAAAGTCACAGCGATAAATACCTCATCACCTAACTGATGCGACTGGTTAGAGGGTACAAATAAGGCTCCATTACTCACAAAGGATAAGTAACTGGCATATAACGTCTCGATACTTTCCATATGGCAGGTCAATACTCCGCCGCGTCCTGGCATTGCCATAGTTAGCTTCCTTTATTAATTAGGTTGATTATATTGTTATGAGTGACTAACGGTATGTAAACTAAAGCATCAGTGATATATTAAACTATATCCAAACAGCATAAAAACTACTTTATAAATATGCCATTTCCTGCATTAGCTTATCATAGGCAAATTTTTCTTGCACATTTTGTTGCAGAGAAATTTTGGTCTGTTGCAAGCTATTCGCAAATGCCTCTAAACCACTAGCAGCCGGTTGATAAGACTCTAATAAGCCAGATAGATTGACGTCTTTTTGCAATTCATCAAGCCCTAAACAAACACGGCGTATATCAAGCAACATCAATTCAGATAGCTGAATAAATTCAACGATACTTAACTGGTTTTGCCAATAATCACTGGCAGCTATACTACTACGCTTACCACTACGCAATGCTTGCCACGTCGTCAGCCATAGTCCACGCTTGCTATACCACACCGCTTGCGCCAATGCTATCGCCGCTAAAGGCGCACCATTAGCTAATTGTATCAGTTGATGAATGGCATCTGTACCAACTGCTTCTCGGTTGACCGTATGTCCTAATGCCTGTGTCACATAATCAGCAGCTAACCTCGGCTCAATCGCCTGTAACGCCAATTGCTGTACGCGGCTTTTAATAGTTGGTAATAGCTGCGAAGGTGTATCACTGATCAAAAACAAATGAACTTGTGCTTGCGGTTCCTCTAGGGTTTTGAGTAGCGCATTAGCTGCAGCAATAGTCATTTTTTCAGCATGATCTAACACACATATCCGCAGTCCTTGTCCACCTTGATAGATAAAAGGTTGCAAGGCTCGGATATCATCTACTTTAGTCTTTAGAACACTATGACTAGCTGCTTTACTAGTTTTTTTATTTTTGGCAGTGCTGCTCAGATTTTCCTTCTTAGCAGTATGATCAACACTCATCGGTGTGCTGACCAATGGCAAGACTTGTAAGCTTGGATGTGTACCTGATCTTAGCCATTGACAGCTCTCACACACGCCGCAAGCACCTGTTGGATGGCTATTACGGGTACGACATAACAACCAAGCGACCAATCGCCATACAAAAGCTCGCTTACCCATGCCCTGCATACCTGCTGCCAATAATGCATGTGGCAAAGGTTGCTGCTGTAATACTCGTTGCGTTAGTTGTGACCATAACGTTTGCTGCCATGGTAATAAAGGTGCAAAATAAACATCATCTGCAACGCTGGTATTATCTGTTATATCACTCATCGTTACCGTCCTGTCACATTGCTCGATTATTTAAGAGATAGCGTGTCAGTACGCTATAAATACAGTGATGATATTTTGGTTAGGCTATCATTTAATGGGGTTTTGAAAGTCAGCCAAGCTCATGCTGTTTAGGCGATCCAAATCTTCTTGTGTATCAACACCTGCAGGTAAGTGACAATCTGCTTGTGCAATCGCAATATGTCCACCATTTTCCAAAACACGTAACTGCTCTAAGCTCTCAAGCGTTTCCAGCGGTGTTTGTGACCAATGTACAAATTGCTGCAATAGACGCACGCGGTACGCATATAATCCTAAGTGGCGATAGGCGTTTTTTGGTGTTTGTTTTTGTTCTTCATTAGCTAACACAGCATCACGGTCACAAGGAATAGGTGCTCGACTAAAATAAAGCGCACGCTGTACATTAGCGGACTGTTGACTCACCACCTTTACTACCGACGGACGCATAAAGGTTTCATAGTCATCGATAGGCTCACATAACGTAGCCATTACGCTATCACTATCTGCTACCAAGAGTGCTTTGACTTGCTCCAATAACAAAGGTGGAACCAGTGGCTCATCGCCCTGCATATTGACCACGATATCATGATCAGCCCACCCTTTTATGGCAGCAACTTCTGCCAAACGATCGGTACCTGATGCATGTTCAGCACTAGTCATGACCACATCAAAACCCGCTTCCATACAGATCTTTGCTATTTGCTCATTATCAGTGGCAATACACATATCATCAGCAAATTTCGCTGTTTGTGCTTTTTCAGCGACCCATAAAATTATTGGCTTACCATGTATTTTTAGCAGTGGTTTACCAGGTAATCGTGTGCTTTTGAAACGAGCAGGAATGACAATATGAGTTTTAGCCGGCATAACAACTGATGACATGGTTACTTCCTATAGAATTTTTTATATGACTATAAATCTTTACTTTTATAATAAACGGTATTTCCAATATTTTGACTCAGGCGTGTTGAACCGTTACAAATAGATACTGCTGATCGTATGAACACAAAGCCTTAGGCTAAAAACTCCTCAGGCTCAATTGTATTTATATCGGTGCAGTCCTGATGTCTAATGTCTGTAGCTGCTGTTGTAATGCATCATAACAACTATCAGAAAGTGCAGCCGTTACCGGCAATACCCACAGCCTATTCACCAGATTTTCGCAATCATCGTTAAGTGGTTGCTTAGCTGTATATTCGAATAACAAGGCTTTTATTTTTACTGCATCCTTGCTGGTTATAACAATCGGATAATCGTGATACTGCAACAGCTCAGCCAAACTAAAATCATGATGATCAGGATATGCATGCCCAATGACATCAAAACCCAGTGAACTTAGCGTATCAAAAAACCGCTGCGGATAGCCGATACCACTCACAGCATGTACTTTTTTACCAGTACTAGGCGCATCAGCACTGGCCTTAATACTAATTATTTGAACATCAGTTACTTGAGGAGCGACTACAGTAGGTTGCCACAAGCGTTGCATATTTTCAGCTGTCAGATGCATTGTCAAACGGCTGCTTTGATACTGGCTATTTCCATCGTTGCTATCATCTAAATCTGCGCTTAGCTTTTCATGATAGATAACAGTTGCGCCTTTTAAACGTGAAATAGGTTCACGTAAAAATCCAGTGGGGAGTAATTGTTCATTACCAAAACCCCGTGACGCATCGACGACAATCCACTCGATATCACGTTGTAAGGCATAATGCTGCAAACCATCATCAGCAATAACCAATTGCAAATCTGGGTGCTTATCCAGCAAAGTAGTGATTGCCTGTTTACGATTGGGACATACCGCCATTGGCACATTGGTCGTATTAACAATTAAACAGGGCTCATCTCCGACCACACTAGGCAAGCTATCTGCACTAACCAATGATGGCATCTTATTAGTATCACCACCATAACCACGGCTAATGACACCCACCTTGATACCTTCTCCTTGCAATTTATTTACCAAAGCAATAATCAATGGTGTCTTGCCACTACCACCAACACTGATATTACCAATAACCATCACTGGGACAGGGGCTCGATAACTTTTTAACAGACCTAGTTTGTATGCCTGACGGCGAAGCATCGAAATGATTCCGTACAGCCAACTGATGGGTAGCAATAACCATAACCAACCAGCTTGGCGTTGCCATGCTCGCGTTACTGTCGTCTCAAAGCTCATAATTATTGACTACTTATTCTATAAGTTCAGTATGGCTAAAATAGTAAAACCGTTCCAAAATATTAGACCCTATTAACTATTCGCAAATAGACACTGTCAGTGCCATACTCGAAGGGTTAAACACGCCCTAATAAACACACTTATTCAAAGTCGCGGTCATACATTTGTGCATAATAGCCTTGTAATTTCATCAACTCTTGGTGCGTACCTAACTCTACAATCTGTCCAGCATCTAACACAGCAATGCGATCAGCTGACTCAATGGTCGTTAATCGATGAGCAATCACCAAGGTCGTGCGGTCTTTCATCACATTATCAAGTGCTTGCTGAATATAATGCTCTGACTCATTGTCTAGCGCGCTGGTCGCCTCATCTAAGATCAAAATTGGCGCATCTTTTAATAGCGCTCGAGCAATAGATAAACGTTGACGTTGCCCACCAGATAACTGTAATCCTTCAGCTCCGATTTCACTCTGATAGCCGTTTGGCATTTGCATAATAAAATCATGAGCAAAAGCATCTTTAGCAGCACGCTCAACTTCAGCTTGTGTTTTATTGGCTAGGCTGCCATAAGCGATATTGTTAAATACTGTGGTATTAAACAGCACCACTTGTTGATTAACCATCGCAATCTGAGAACGTAAACTCTCTAACTTAATATTTTCAATAGGCATACCATCTAACGTAATCTGCCCTGAAGAAGTTGATAAGGTACGTGTCAGTAAATTAACTAAGGATGACTTACCAGCTCCGCTTCGTCCTACTAATGCAACGGTCTCTCCTGCACGTATATCTAAAGTGAAGTCACTCAGTGCCACTGTTGAATCTGGGTACACCAAGCTGACATCATTCAGTTTCATCTCACCTGATAAGTTCGAGCTAAGAGTGCCTGTATCTTTTTCTTCTGGCTCATCGAGCAAAGCAAAAATTGACTCACCTGCCGCGATACCTTTTTGTAGCTTTTGATTGACATCCGTTAGCGAACGCACAGGTTTACTGAGCAACCCTGCAGCGGCTATATAGGAGATGAACTCACCAGCTGAAATATTATCAATCACCGATGGACGCAGTGCGAGCCATACAACAACCGACATAGCTATTGCCATCAACAGCTGTACGGCTGGTGTATTAATGCTATTTGTAACGACTATTTTCATACCTTGGCGTAAGTTCTTTTTTGATGTTTTATTAAAACGTTCAGCCTCGTATGCTTGTCCCCCATAGTTTTTGACCACTTGATAACCACCAATGACTTCGTTGGTAATATGACTGACATCACCCATCGTCTCTTGAATACCTTTAGACAGCTTAAGGTAGCGCTTGGATGCGATACGAATTAGCCACAGAATTGGCGGCAATACGAGAAACAAAATTAAGGTTAAGCGCCAATTGCTATAGAGCAAAAAGCCTATCAATGCTAATACTGTCAAGCCATCACGTAGTACAGTCTTCATGGACTCTGTACTAGCAGCAGTTACCTGCTCAACATCAAATATGAGCTTCGACGAGATCGTACCTGCTGGATTGGCCAAATAAAATGAGCTTGGTAGACGCAACAATTTATTAAAAACTTCCACTCGCAACTCATAAACCAAATTGCGCGAAACCAAAGCAGAATAATAGTTACCCAAAAAACTACCTAAACCACGCACAAAAAACACCACCACAATCAATAATGGAAACAAATTCTGTTTGCTCTGATCACCTTGATTGATAGCATCAGTGATGTACTGTAAAAGTTTAGCAACCCATATCTCTGTCCCCGCATTAATAGCAAAACCTAAAATAACCAGTATCAATGCCCACCAATAAGGCTTGAGATAACGTAGTAGACGCAGTAGCGTCTGATGTTTAGGGGTGCTTGATGGCTTTGCTGACAACTTCTTAGCAGCATTTTTATTAGCGTTGGGTTGGTATGCTTGGCTCATAAAAGCCTCAATTTGAGTATCTTGGTATGAATGGACTGTACTCAAAGTACAGTTTTATAGGAGTGTTTGTGACACTAAAACAGCAATCGTCAATTCACAATAATTCAGATATTAAAAAGTGAGTAACAGCACTACAGACAGTAGACTGAACAAAAATAACACCGTATCTGATTCATAAGAAATTGACTATATATTACTGCGGTAACGGCTGACCAAGTGGCACAACTGTGCTGATATTAAGGTTCAAGAATCCTAATTTTCCCGCAATGTCCATCACCCGTACAACAGATTGATGAGTGGCATTGGCATCTGCAGCAATCACAAATAGCATGTCACGATTACTACCCGCTTCTTGCTGTAGCATACTGGTCAACTCAGCCTCATTACTGCTAGCAAGCGTGATACCATTGACCAAATAACTACCATCTTCTTGAACGGCTACTTCGATGCTATTTTGTTGTTCTGTTTGCTCAACACCTTCTGCTTCAGGAAGAATAATATTTAAACGACTAAAATGATTAAACGACGTTGCAAGCAGCAAAAACACGATCAAAAATAGTAAGCAATCAATCATTGGTGTTAGATTAATCTCAAGTGGTTCAACGGTTGGTTTTCTAAAGCGCATATCACTCTCTTTAATATTTTACTGTGCTTTGACATCTACAACCGTCTACAAATACTATTTTCTAGAAAAAAACAGTAATAAAAACGAGTGCAAATGCTATGCATTATAGGCTAAACGATTTTGACACAGCCAATTGTATTTTTGGGGTTTTTATAAAATAAACAAGAATATTAAGAAGTCGCTGCTGCATCTTTGTGCTTTGAGCTTAAGGCATCTAACGCAGGCGTACTCACTACGATATTTTCCAACGATGCATTAGAATCAGACTCTTTAGCACCAAAACTCTGTGTATTTCCTAACAAATGGTAATCATACAGCTCTTGAATCATTAATCCCGCTTGGGTCTCAAACTGGGCATTGATATCAATGATACGGCGCTGAAAATAACGATAACCAACCAATGCAGGAATAGCCACAATCATACCAGCGGCAGTAGTAATCAATGCCTGTGACACCCCAGCAGCAAGCATGGTTGGGTCTTGCATTGCGCCATCAGTGATTGCCAAAAACGAAGAAATAATACCCAATACCGTACCCAACAACCCAAGCAACGGCGAGATTGCACCTATGGTGCCAAGCATATTAATATTTTTTTCTAACTGATGCACTTGCACGCTCGCACGGTTCTGCATATGCATTGTCATAGACTCTAAACCATACTCACGATACAGCAAACCAGTCGCCAAAATATCACCCAAAGGTGTCTTTTCTTTGACATTCATCAATTGCGTACGGCCAATACTACCATTTTCACGTAGGCGAGTTATCAGCTGTTCGCGTAACCGGCCAGGTACAATTTTATTAAATTGTAAAGTATGACTGCGCTCAATAATGATAACTAGTGCTAATATTGAGCACACTACGATAGGCGTCATCAACCAACCACCTGCTTTTACCAACTCCCACATACTAACTCTCTTTTATACTTTTATAAAAATAGTGGTAACTAAGATAGCTCAACTTTGTATAACTATGACAAACCTGATAAATATCTTAAGCCTGTGCTTCTATGTGTTTAATCAAAGCTGCTAACTGATCTTCATTTTGAAAGAATATCTCAACACTACCATGCCCATCTTTTTTATGTTTAAGCTTAACTTCAGCGCCAAGCATGTCTGTTAATCTCTGTGTCAAACGCTCAGCATCACGAGACTGTGCTTGTTCGGTACGATTAGTTTTAGAGACCGGTTGCAAAATTGACTTAACAAGTTTTTCAGCTTCACGTACGGTCATCCCACCATCGATTATTTTTTGGGCAATAATCGGCTGTTGTTCAGAAGATAAAGCTAGAAGTGTGCGAGCATGACCCATATCTAGTGCGCTGGTTGCTAAATGGTCTTTTACCGTGTCGTGTAACTGATTCAGGCGCAGCAAGTTCGATACTGTTGTACGTGCCTTGCCAACAACTTCCGCAATCATCGCATGACTCATACCAAACTCAGTATGAAAACGTTGTAACGCTGCTGCTTGTTCAATCACAGACAGATCTTCACGTTGGATATTCTCAATCAAGGCAAGTGCAATAGCCAACTCATCAGATAATGCACGCTCAATTGCTGGGATAACGGCTTTACCAGCCATTTTTGCAGCACGCCAGCGACGTTCACCGGCGATAATTTCATGGGTAACAAACGCTTCACTCTTATCTTCATTGGCCAATAATGGTCGAATCACGATAGGCTGCATAACACCATGCTGCTCAATCGAAGATGCCAATTCAGCAAGTGCCGTTTCACTCATGTCACGGCGCGGCTGATACTTTCCTGCTTGCAAAAGCGTTACATCGATTTGTACCAAGCTAATTTGGTCTTCACTACTAACCTCTGTTGCATTCACACGGTTCTTATTTGCAGTATTTTTAGCAACGTTTTTATTAATAGTGCGTGCCGCTCGTGTCTTACGATTGCCATTTTCAGCAGTATCGTTCGCTACGGTATCAGTCTCTGTGGGCTGTGCAGTCCGTTTCTCATTGACTGGCGTGTTAGTCGCATTTCGCGTATCAATATCTGGTGTTTCAGCTGGCAAAGTCTTATCACGTGCCACTACATCATCTTGCAAGGCGGAGGCGGTGATTTGCTTTTCTTTTTTGATTGACCCTAACAAGGCATCTAAGCCTCGGTTGGCAGCCAACCCTCTTTTCTTCGCCATGATTACCTATCCTCTAACGCTAAAATAAAAGCCAAATAATGATTGATGCGGCTTACTCGTAAATATGATATTCGATGCTTATTTGTCTAATTTGTTCTGTGTACTTATAACCAGACTTTTTTTGATTACTAACAACTGTCAGCTTTGTTTCATCACTTCAGCGGCCAGCTTTTGATAAGCGCGAGCACCTTTTGACCATCTTTCGTACGCGATAACAGGTAAACCATGTGCAGGTGCTTCTGCCAAGCGAATATTTCTTGGAATATGTGTCTTATACATGATATCGCCAAAGTGAGACTCCAATTCAGCAGATACATCACGAGCCAAGGTGTTACGCGCATCAAATAACGTCCTCACGACACCGCGTATATACAGTTTCGGATTTAGCTCAGTTAGTCGCTCAATCGTCTGTGACAAATCTGCCAAACCTTCTAATGCATAGTATTCACACTGCATCGGAATAATAACACCATCGGTGGCAACCAGCGCATTAATCGTCAACAAGTTCAAACTGGGTGCACAGTCTATCACGACATAATCATAAGCGGGTTTTTTAGCCGCTATCTGATCGCTGACTAATGTCGCCATCGCTGTCTTGAACAGTTCATGACTATTAGTTTTATTCATCAAGGTGATATCCATACCAGCCAAATCACGATTAGCACCAATCACATCAAATCCTGCTGGACTGGTCACAATCGCCTCCGACAGTGAGACACCATCAAGCAAGACATCAGCGATGGTCAGAGTCAGCTCATTTTTATCTACACCTGTGCCGCTGGTCGCATTGCCTTGTGGGTCTAAGTCAATCAGTAATACATGCTTACGCTTAGCAGCCAAGCTAGCGGTCAAATTTACCGCTGTCGTGGTTTTCCCCACACCGCCTTTTTGATTCGCGATTGCTATGATTTCCATACACTCACTCAGTTTAATTAGAATTTATTACTATTATTTTTACTTTAGCCACTACAATATTTGCTACAAATATTTCAATCTGTCAAGCCAAGGCATCGTCCCTTGGGACATAAGACATATCAACTCTTCATTATACAAACAGCTCGCTTGATATCAATGCCATTCAATCATTATGTCGTTGTCATACAGACATAAACTCTGGTTCACAAAAAAAGTAATGGCTGTTTGCTAACTAAAAGGTGCTCATAGCTTAGACATTTTTGCGAAACAATTCAATTAAATGACGACTGTCATGCAAACGTGGCACTTTTAGCTTAATGGTTTTAAACTGCCAATCACTGTCTAGTACCTGTAACTCTTCATCACTCGGCACCTTACCTTTCATGGCACATAAATAACCGTCTTTTGCCAGCCTTGGCTGTGCCACCTCAACAAAATCTATCAAGCTAGCAAAGGCCCTAGAGGTAACCACGTCATAACTCGCTTCATGCGCTTCAATACGAGAAGCAATAGGCGTCATATTACTCAAACCAAGTTCGCTACTAATCTGCTTAATAAAACGGATTTTTTTCTGATTACTATCAAGTGCGCTACATTGACGCTCAGGTTGACAAATAGCAATAATCACCGCAGGTAATCCTGCACCAGTACCGATATCAAGTAACGACCCCGATGGCAAATGCGTTATAATAGCCAGGCAATCAATCACGTGTTTGATTAAAGCTTCTTCAGGATCGGTAATCGCCGTCAGATTATACGCTTTATTCCACAACAAAAGCTGGTCTAAGTACAATAATAATGTGCGCTGCTGTGTCTCACTTAAAGATAGACCCAGCTCATTTATTGCCTTTGCTAAAATATTGGCTAACGCTGGTAATTGTGAGCCAAGCTTAACAAAGCCAGTCGGATCAATACGGATATTGCCGATACTAGCAGACGACAAAGTATTTTTAGCAGAATCTGACATACAACGAGTTACCCAGTTTTAACATGTTAACCGTCTATTTTATCACGCACTTTGCTCATTGAATAGTTGCAGATTACACCAATGTTAGACATCTTATACTATCTACACTTAGATTGAGACGTTATTCTACTTCGGTAGTCGTAAACTCACTGTTAATTTCCATCTATTTTACTCATCTCACTAGAGCACGTCCTCATTTTAAAAAATAGTGATCAAAATAGCCAATCTCAGTCACACAAAGTGCAACATAAATAGTAACTGGCACAAAATCCATAACGAATATAGCTACTCTACCCTCTCAAGACGATATACCATATACCTATGATTGAACAGATACCTGCACCCAATTCTCAAATATCACGAAACACTAATAAAAAAGATACCAATAATATGGCAACACCCACTGCTAAATTGACAAACGATGAGCAAGAAAAAACAAATACACCGCACCCACTGTTTATAGAAGTAAAACAACGCTGCCTTATTAGCGCTGACCAGTTAAAGCGTTATAGCGAGCCAAACGAGCTGCCGACAGACACACGTACAGCACCTGATTTAGATGTTGGTTTTGGTCAGCAGCGGGCACTAAAAGCCTTGCACACTGCTTTAGATATACGGGCCAGTGGTTATCATGTGTTTGCTGCAGGAGAAAACGGCTTAGGTAAACGCACTGTTATCAGCCGCTTGCTAACGCGCATTGCAGCTGATGCACCAACACCAGATGATTGGGTTTATGTGCATAATTTTACCGATCCGCGCACCCCTTTAGCGTTGCGCCTGCCTGCTGGTCAAGCATTACTACTTCAACAGCAGGTAAGCAATCTTTGGCAACAAGCAAAAAAACGGCTGAGCCAACGCTTTCGTAGCGATCAATATCAAAGCAAAATCGAAGCCATAAAAAACGATACGCATCAAAAAGAAAGTCATGCTTACGAAGCACTCAATGCTGAAGGTAAGCAGTACGACTTAGCATTGACGTTTCGCTCATTTGATAATAAAGCCATGTTCGTACACCCAAGCCAGCTAACGGTAGACAGTGATAACGATCAGGAAACCGAAATAGACAAAATATCTAACGATAATAAAAACAAATCAACGATAGCAGACGATCATCACGATAATACAGCCAGTCTGAACGACAGTGCTGATAACAACTCCAATAATACAAACGATGATAGCCGCACCAAATCCGGCAACAGTGAATACGAATCTGAACTGAATAATTTTGTGCAAAAGAACCATATGCAAAAACGCTTGAGCCAGCTAACTATTGCTTTAGAGCGATTAGAAGATGAGGCCAACGATGCTATAGAAACACTACATCGCAATATCGCACGCCGCACACTACAGCCTTTATTCACTCCTATTTATAAACAGTTTGCCAACCAACCGCTGATCGTTGACTATCTAAAATCAGTATTTACCGATATGGTGACCCATGTAGAGCGTATCGTTAATGGTGATGATGAAGAGTTTGTAAAAGCAGTTTTGACCACGACACCAAGTCGTTACGCAGTCAATGTTATTGTTAGTCATACGCCAGATAGTGGTGCACCCGTCATTTTTGAGGATTTGCCAACGCACTTGAATTTACTGGGTCATGTTGAGCAAATCACCCAATTAGGCACAGTAACCACTGATGTCAGTATGATTAGAGCTGGTGCTTTACATCGTGCCAATGGTGGTTATCTACTATTAGAAGCCAGTCACTTGCTAGAGCATCCTTATGCTTGGCAAGGTCTCAAACGCGCGTTACAGTCACGAAAAATAAAACTCTCTAGCCTAGAGCAAATGCTTACCTTAACAGGGAGTTTATCATTAGCGCCTGCACCCATTGACCTTGATATCAAGGTAATTTTATTGGGCGAAGCCGACTTATATTATGAACTATTAGAACTTGAACCTGAGTTTGATGCCGTATTCAAAGTTCGCGCCGACTTTCATGATGATGTGGTTCGTACCAGTGAGCACGAATTGGCTCTAGTGGCAAAAATGGCTGATATCATTGACTATGCAAATCTTTATCCGTTTGATCGTAGTGCACAAGCTGCCCTACTTGAGCATTTAAGCTTACAGGCCGAAGACCAAGACCGACTCAGTCTACATAGTGATTTATTGATTAAGCTACTACATGAATCTAACCGCCATGCACGTTTGAGCGGTAACAATATCGTCGAGGCCTATCATGTCACTCAAGCCATCGATGATATGGACGAACGTTCAGGATACTTACGTGACTTATATTGGGATGAACTCAAAAATGGTCAGCAACTGATTCAAACACAAGGCAACGCTATCGGACAAGTCAATGCACTCACCGTAGTCAGCTATGCTGATAGTGAATTCGGCATGCCAGCCCGTCTGACTGCGGTTATCCAACCAAACATCGGTACTGGTGAAATTCTCGATATTGAGCGTGACGTAGATTTGGGTGGGAGCTTACACGCCAAAGGCATGCTGATTATGACCAGCTATTTACGGGCATTATTTAGTCAGCATCATGCACTGAACTTTAGTGCCTCACTCGCTTTTGAACAAAGCTACGCCCATATCGATGGCGATAGTGCAACTGTCAGTGAAGGCTGTGCGCTATTGTCTGCCTTAGCAAACGTCCCTATTGATCAATCTTTTGCTATTACCGGATCCATGAATCAGTTGGGCGAAGTCCAAGCGGTTGGCGGTATCAACTCTAAAATAGCTGGTTTTTTCGATGCTTGCCGAGAGCAAGAGCTCAATGGTCAGCAAGGTGTGGTCATTCCCATGGCCAACGTCAAACAGCTCATGCTGCGTGATGATATTATTGCTGCGGTCAAGGCTGGTATGTTTCACATTTATGGCGTCCATACATTAAGTGAAGCATTGACACTGATGACTGGCTTACCTATCGATACTATGAACAAAAAAGGACGCTATCGCAAAGGCACATTGTTTGGCAAAATCTTAGAGCGTTTGATGCTATGGGACGACAACCAAGATGACTACGAAGGCATTGAAGATAAAAAAGTAAAAAAGAAAGACAAGAAAAAACAGAAAGCCAAACGTCAAAAAGAAACGGACAAGCGCAAAAAAGACAAACTTAAAAATGAAAATGAAAACGATAGCAATGAGAACAAAAAAAATGAAAACTTAACCATTGATAGTGAAGCAGATATCAATAAAGAACCGAGCACTCACGATAATGATGCTTGATGCTTGATGCTTGATGCTTGATGCTATATAAGTTCATATACAGTCGATTCAATTTGAAAGTAATATAAGGCAACCGAGTGTAGAGGTGATACTTCAAACGAAGTTAACGCTGTAATACTTTTATAGTGGAGTGACGATACAGAAAAATTATTGAATCATCTCAGTTGCTAGACGCTACGGGGATTTTCTGCGATGATACAGGGTTACTACCCCACCATTGACGTATAAAATTGACAAATAAAAACTGACTCGATACTTCATAAAGGCTACCTCCTAATGACTGTACATCCGACTGACGCCGACCATATTCAAACTCAGACAAAATCTAATGAGCAAGCCAAAATGCTAGCGACTGAGCAAAATAGTGTCTCAGCAGATAATAGTGATAATCGACATGGCGCAGCGACGACTGCTCGGCAATGGCAAGTATTGTCACAGCTACAGCGTAATCGTTGGGTCGGCACCACACATATTTACGAGCAGCTTATCATGGCAGGTTTCGATATCAGCCTACGTACCGTACAGCGTGATTTAAATGCCCTAGCAAAACGTTTTCCTATCGAAAAAAACAATGCCAATCCGCAAGGCTGGCGCTGGTGTGATGACGCACCATTACAAAGCTTGCCGCACATGAACTTATCACAAGCAGTTGCTTTTAACATGGTTGAAGCAAATCTAACCCAGCTGCTACCGCCTGTGATTTTAGATGAGCTTTTTCCATGGTTTGACTTAGCACGTCGCCAGCTCAAGAACAGTAAAGTCACTCATTCGTGGATAGACAGAGTGCGTATCGAACCTGCCACTCAACCACTCATCGCGCCGCATATTGATTTGGATAGCAAAGACAATATTTATCACGCCCTATTTTATCAATTACAGATTAAAGCCTGCTATACACGCAGCGATAAATCTCAATCGAGCGAATACACACTCAATCCCATCGCCATCATCCAACGTGGCGTCATTATCTATTTGCTAGCGACTCGTATCGACGATCCTAAAGTGGTCATTCGCACCTTTGCCTTACACCGTTTCTCTAGCGTTGAGATACTTGAAAGCGCCGCAAAAACGCCTGATAAATTTCAACTCGATACTTATCTAGATGCAGGTGGTATGGGCTTTAGTCATCCATTATTCGGTGAGTTACCTGACCATGGGAAAAACACCGCTATCGAGCTACAATTCACTAAGCAAGCAGGCAAGAGCCTTACTGAAAGCAAGCTCAGTGACGATCAAATCGTCATATTGGATGATAATACGCTAACTATTCAAGCAACAGTTAACCTAACCTCGCAGCTGGTTTGGTGGTTACGTGGTTTTGGTAGTGGTTTACTAAACGCTAAGCCTAAGCTGTTATATCAAGCCGTATTAGACAAGTCTCTCGATAACAAGTAACAGCCGATATTCATATTGTCAAAAATTTTACCAATATGCAGATTTTACGATCATTTAAAAAATTAGAAACGAATAAGGACTATTATGTCAATCACTGCCCCATCACCATTACTGTCAGACAGTTTAAGAGGACTGGGCTTAGATTCGGGAACTTTGTTTTTTGCGCTAAACTATGAATTTACAAAAATTGAGCCGAAAGGGATGTTTAAGCGCTTTAAAAAAAACCAAAGTGCGATTGATATTGATTTAGCATGCGTACTGTATGACAAGAACTGTAATATTAGTGACATCGTTTGGTTCAAACAATTACGTGATACAGCTGAATCAGTTAAACATCAGGGTGATAGCCTGAACGGTAAAGATCGCGGCGAACAAGCCATGTACTTAGCACCCCTGGATCAGGAGCAAATCAGACTGTATTTAAATAAAATTCCAGCTCATATCACTCATATCGCTATGCTTGCCAACTCTTACCATGGTAATCCATTTTCTAGAGTTCAGAAAGGCGAAATTCATTTGAGCGATGATGAAGGTAATCACTGTTTTGAAGTTAACCTAAAAAAACTACCGCGTGACTGCACCACACTTTGGGTAGCGCATTTACGTCGAGAAGTAGAAGACTGGCATTTAACATTACAAAACTTACCACTGCCTGCCGAAAACCTAGCAACTGCCGCACAAGAAGTAGCATATGAGCTAGCACGTGCACTTCCATCACAGGGCTTATAACATCAAACATCCAAAATACAGGTAATGGTATTACATTCATTTATGGGGTGTTGAGCATGCGAGCATAGCACTGATAAAAACTGTTATTAGACCACTTGCTGCCAAAATAGTCAGCTTAGTCATTCTAAGCCTCTATCTTTAACAATAAAATGGCAAAAAGAAGACTATCTCCGAGAGCCAATGCTTTACAATGGTTCACCACAATGCGGGCAAAAATTCTTTTGTCGTACTTCCACTGCTTTTTCACGGCGCTCCAATGCTTGTTCACGTAATACTTGCAAGACAATATTTTGCGCTTGCTCTTTATCCAACCCTAACTTGCGACGAATTTTATCAATCATCATCTGATTCTGTACCAAATCAAAATCACTATCGATTAATTGCTCCCGAAAATGCTGTTCAAGCTCTTCACGGCGTTGAGCAAGTTCATCGGCTAGACCGGTCGCGAGAATACCGGCAGGTAGTGCCGCTAGACCCACACCTAATATAGTAATGACTGCACCCAGTATTTTACCAGCATTAGTAATTGGCGTGACATCACCATACCCCACTGTTGTTAGCGTAACTACCGCCCACCACATTGCTTTGGGTATCGACTCAAACTCTTCTGGCTGGGCATGGTTTTCTACCAAATAAATACCACTAGATGCGGTTACGATCATAATAATCAAAATAAAGATAACTGCTTGGAACGAGCCTTTTTCTTTACTGATAACCACTAACAAAATACGTAAAGAAGCAAAATAGCGCGTGAGTTTGAGAATACGAAATAAACGCAGAATACGTAAGAAACGTAAATCAATAGAGACAAAGAAATTCAAAAATGCAGGAATAATAGCAATCAAATCAATCATTGCAGACGGACTTTTTAGCCAATTCCATCGCTGTCGCCAAGTCGTATCATCTGGCTTAACTTCAGCAACGCTCCACAAACGCAGTAGATATTCAATAGAAAATACCACAATTGAAAAATTTTCAAACCATGTAAAATAGTCTTGATAAGGGTAATACCAAGTATCAACTGACTCTGCAATAACTGCGGCCACATTGGTCATGATGAGAAATATCAAAAAATAATCAACATAACGACTAAAGCGCGTATCATGCTCATCATTCTGCAAAATATTATAAACAAAAATACGTAAGCGCCGTATATATTGAAGTAGCATGCCATCCCTATGCGGTGAAACACCGGTCTTATATTAGTAATATACTGAACAGTATAGCGCTCTAAGAGTACTGCCCGTAGTGAAAATCAATACTGATTAGACAATACGGTAAATTGTTATACAAAGTCTAAATAATAAATATAAACTACCGTAAATAATATAAAAACAATGGCCATAATAGCGAATTGTAAGAACTGCTCATCAGCATGTAGTTGCTGACTGACATCTTGTGCAGGCAGTAGAAATAAATTGCACTCTGGACAACAAGAATCTATACGATTCAACATTGTCATAGAACGCGCATGTTTACAGCGCAAAGGAGAATTACTACAATAGCCGATCATAATATATTACGCCTATTTTTGTACCATAATCATTTATTCAACAAATGATGCATAAACAATTCTTATTGTAGCTTATGAAATAAAAGAATT
Organism: Psychrobacter sp. AOP31-B2-9; assembly: GCF_052378005.1. Classification (NCBI taxonomy): domain Bacteria; kingdom Pseudomonadati; phylum Pseudomonadota; class Gammaproteobacteria; order Moraxellales; family Moraxellaceae; genus Psychrobacter; species Psychrobacter sp. AOP31-B2-9. The sequence goes on along the minus strand of NZ_JBQSXG010000010.1, from coordinate 8,111 downwards.
GAATACACGTTTAAAACCTTACAGTTAAAGTGGATTTGTATTATAATAGACCTATAATGTTACAGGTTAATCAATAATCATAACATTGTGTATCGGTGACTAATGTTATCCCTCATTAGAAACTGACCCATAATCATCTCTCACATTGAGGAACCAAACGATGAAACTACAATCCCTAGTTTTAGCCGCTGCTACTGCACTTACGATGACCACTGCTTTTGCTGTACCTGCTGGTACTTGGTCTGTCGCTGCCGGTGCACACTATGTAGACCCTAAGAGTGACAATGGTACTCTTGCAGATGGTGCACTCTCTGTTGATGTTGGCGGCGATGCGCGCCCAACACTTACTGGTGAGTACTTTGTCGCTAATAATGTTGGCGTTGAATTATTGGCAGCAATTCCTTTCAATCATGATATTACCTTGACAACTGCTGATGGCGACAAAATTGAAGGCGAAACTCAACACTTACCTCCAACTCTATCTTTACAATATCACTTCGACTATGACAATATGCCGATGAACATCAAACCTTTTGTTGGGGTTGGTGTTAACTACACTACGTTCTTTAAAGAAAAGCTCTATACTGGTGATTCAGCTGATTTAGATATTGATGATAGTGTAGGTGTTGCTGGTCATATCGGTGTTGACTTCCCATTAACGTCAACAGATGCCTTCCGTATTGATGCACGCTATATCGACATCGAATCAGATGTCAGTCTAAATGGTGATGACCTTGGCGAAGTAGACATCAGCCCTTGGGTATATGGTGTTGCTTACGTGAAAAGCTTCTAATGTACTAAATATTTCATAAATAAAAAAGCCAGCTTAATAGCTGGCTTTTTTATTTATCATTTAGGGCGTGTTGAACATTCAAAGTTTCAGCCAAAGATAGGCACAAGCGAGAGCCACCGTATTCTCATAACTTTGCTTGAGCTTATCAAATCTAGTTGCAACCGCCCTGTAGTTTTTTAACTTAGCAAAAGCATTTTCTACTAAGTGTCGAGCCTTGTACAAGTGCCAGTCCATATGGTTATTGGTGGACTTAGTGTTCTGTTTTCGAGGAATATTATTGAAGCAACCCGCTTGTTCAATATGCGCTCGCAGCGGATCAGAATCATAGCCCTTATCGGCACATAGCATGTCTGTACCACTTAAATTAATCTTATCAACTAAGTCTGGAGCCACCTTTACATCGTGAGTCGTACCATCTGATAAGATAAAAGTAATAGGGTTGCCATGAGCATCAACCGCTAAATGAATCTTGGTGGCACGTCCTGCCACACTTTTACTAATGGCTTGTTCCACCTCATTGCTACCATTACTGTGCTGATGCGCTTTAATGTGTGTGCCATCGATAAATACCCATTCACAGTCTGAGTCTTTCATTAATAAAGCAAACAGTGCAATCAGTTTATTGCTGCGAAACCAGCGCTGATAAGCCTTGTAGACGGTATTAGGCTTACCAAAGCAAGGTGGCAGATCACGCCAAGGACAGCCAACACGCATACGATATAATACGCCTTCGACTGTTTGTCTAAGATTCCCTTTGTCATAGATATTAAGTTCTAGTAATATAGGTCTTAGTCTTGTCCAGTGTTGATCTTTGAGCATTGTACGAGGCATAGCAAACGATGTCTTTTTTGTGTGAGAACTTAAAGACTAACCGTTTGCTATTTTTTTGCCATCGTTTTATTCCCAATGTTCAACACGCCCTAATAGAATGAGAGTTGTATCAATAGAAAAGGCTATCCGTAGATAGCCTTTCTTGAACCAGTACTATTATATCGTTAAGTTTATAGCAAAATACGACGTGGATCCGCCAGTAACGTTGCAATATAACGCGTAAATACTGCAGCATCTGCCCCATTAATCACACGGTGATCATAAGACAGTGATAACGGTAGCATCAAGCGTGGCTCAAAGCTTTGCTTCTTAGCATCCCAACGTGGCTGCATACTCGCTTCTGACACCCCTAATATACCTACTTGTGGCCAGTTTACCAATGGTGTAAATGCTGTACCGCCTAAGTTGCCTTGGCTCGATATGGTAAAACTCGCCCCTTGTAAATCCTTGGTGCTGAGCTTCTTATCACGAGCTTTAACTGCCAGCTCGCCAATCTCAATAGCAATTTGCTTCAGACCCTTGTCTTGTACATTTTTAATAACAGGTACAATGAGACCATCATCTGTTGCCACTGCGATACCCATATTGACACTTTTACGCAAGATAACTTGAGTGTTGTCATCACTTAAGTGACTGTTAAAGCGTGGATGTTGGGTTAACGCATAAGCAGTCGCTTTGACCACAAAGGCTAAAATAGTGAAGCCAATACCTTCTGCTTTCATACCACCTTTTAGTTCACCACGTAGCTTTTCGGTCTCAGTGATGTCAGACAAATCAAACTGTGTTACTTGCGGCAACAATGTGTTGTAATTGAGCTGAGGTATCGAGACCTTCTGTAGACGGCTAAGATCTTGCGTCGATGTTTCACCCCAAATCTCGGTATTACTCATGTCTGGTAATGTTGGCAGGCTTGAAGTAGCCACATTTCCGCTGGCAGGTGCAGCTTTTTGAGTGCTTAGACTTTCTTTAACATGCGCAAACAAATCTTCTTTTAGAATACGATCATTCAGTGCCGAACCGCTCACTTTCGTGATATCCACACCTAACTGACGTGCCAGCTTACGTACAGCTGGACCTGCATAGACATCGACTAGCTTTTCATTTACTTGGGCTTCTGTCAGCTTGTCATTTTTATTGCTAGCAGCTGTAGTAGGCGTTGACGATTTTGTTGCTTGCTTTGGTTCGCTTGCAACAGTATCAGCCGCTGCTTTCTCAGCTTTTGGTTGCTCTGATGTAGGCGCTTTTGGTTTAGAGGTCTCTGTACTGGCTTTTTTAGCAGCAGGTGCATTACCTACAATCACAATGAAATCTTGACCGTTGGCAACCATGTCACCAGCTTGAACCAAAATCTTCTCGACCGTACCTGACACAGGTGCAGGCACTTCGACTGAAGCTTTATCAGATTCAATCAATAAAATCGATTCATCTGCATTAACAGTATCGCCAACACTAACCATGATTTCAGCAACTTGTGCCTCATCCACACCTAAATCTGGCAAGGCATAAGTAGCCGCTGCTGCAGGCTCATCACTACTGCTGTCATCAGCTTCCTCAGTCTGACTCTCTTCAACCGCTTGGCTTTCTGGAGCGCGTTCACTTTCAGCAGGCTCATCGCTAGAAGAGTCACTACTGGTTACCGCTGCTGTTTCGGCAGTACCTTCATCACTCTCAAGCTCTATCAGTACCATGCCTTCACTAACTTGGTCACCAACAGCAATACTAATTTTGGTGACTTTGCCAGCAGCAGAGCTTGGTACTTCTACCGATGCCTTGTCTGATTCTAATAACACGATGTTGTCATCTTTTGCGATAACATCACCAACTTCTACCATAATTTCGCTGACTTCAGCGCTATCAACACCCAAATCTGGGGCTTTAATATCCATGGGTTATCTCCTTGTCTTATGATTATTATTCTTTGACATCACCATTATTCGGTAAATTTGCATCCGCTTGATTTTCATTACTGATTTCATCATCGTCTTCAGCGATAAACTCAGGTACCGGATTTGGGTTTACATTACCTGGTGCTGGTGCATCTGGAGAATGATCATAATAAGACTGTTGTTGCCATGCAGGTGGATGATCCACATCAATGTCTAAGCTTGAAATCGCGTCTTTCACCAAACGCATCTCAACTTCACCTTCATCAGCTAGACGTTTCAGCGTTGCCACCACAATGTGTGCAGCATCAACGTTGAAGAAGCTGCGTAGGTTTTCACGCGTATCAGAACGACCATAACCATCAGTACCCAAAGTGGTATAAGGACGGTTGTCTGGCAACCAAGCACGGATTTGCTCAGAATAGTTGCGCATATAATCGGTCGCTGCAACCACGATACCTTCGTGCGGTGCCAACTGCTCTGTAACCCAAGGCACTTTCTCTTCTTCCATTGGATGTAGACGGTTGCAATCATCACAAACCATGCCGTCACGAGTCAGCTCGTTGAAGCTAGTCACACTCCAAACATTGGAGGTGATATTGAACTCATCTTTTAGAATCTGTGACGCTTTTTGTACTTCGCGTAAGATAACACCAGAGCCCAATAGCTGTACTTGCGTTGAGCCATTATCTTCAAGCAGGTACATACCACGTTTGATACCTTCTTCAGCACCTTCTGGCATAGCAGGTTGCTCGTAGTTTTCGTTCATCAACGTCAAGTAATAATAAACGCGTTCGCCTTCACCATACATACGGCGTAGCCCATCATGCATAACGACTGCTAGCTCATAACCAAAGCAAGGATCATAGCTGACACAGTTTGGTACGACATTGAATAGAATTTGTGAGTGGCCATCTTGATGCTGTAAGCCTTCGCCATTCAGCGTTGTACGACCAGCCGTAGCCCCTAACAAGAAACCTTGTGCTTGACAATCACCTGCTGCCCAAGCCAAATCACCCACACGTTGGAAACCGAACATGGAGTAATAAATATACATCGGAATCATCGGTAATGCGTTTACAGAGTAACTGGTTGCCAATGCAATCCAAGTACTCATGGCGCCTGCTTCATTGATGCCTTCTTCTAACATGTGACCATCAATAGCTTCTTTGTAGCCCATTAACGCTTCGCTATCTTCAGGCGTATACTTTTGACCAACAGCTGAGTAAATGCCTAATTGACGGAACATACCTTCCAAACCAAAAGTACGTGCTTCATCAGGTACGATTGGTACAACACGATCTTGAATGTCTTTATTCTTTAGCATTGCTGACAATAAACGTACAAACATCATCGTGGTGGATTGTTCTTTGCCATTACTACCTTTTAGTACTCGATCAAAAATCGATAGCTCAGGGATATTCAATGGAATATGGCCACTACGGCGATTAGGCAAGTGACCACCCAATGCTTCTCGACGACCTTTGAGATACTTCATCTCCGCTGAACCTTCTTCAGGGCGGTAGAATGGTAGAGTCTCTAGCTGTTCGTCGGTAAATGGCAGATCAAAACGATCACGGAAATACATCAAAGCTTCTTGATCCAGTTTCTTAATCTGATGTGACTTATTGACAGCTTGTGTTTGAGTAGATAAGCCGTAACCTTTCACAGTTTTGACCAAGACAACGGTTGGCTGACCTTTGGTTTTCATAGCTTCACTAAAGGCAGCATATACCTTCATTGGATCATGACCACCACGGTTTAGGCGTGATATATCTTCATCAGATAACGCATTAGCCATTTCTTCTAGCTCTGGGTACTTGTTGAAAAAGTGCTTGCGAGTAAATTCAGGCGTACGGGCTTCATATAACTGATACTCACCATCAACCACTTCTTCCATACGCTGTTTCAACACACCTGTATGGTCATTGGCTAGTAGACTGTCCCACTTACCACCCCAAATAACTTTAATTACTCGCCAACCTGCACCGCGGAATACAGATTCTAGCTCTTGGATGATTTTCCCATTACCACGTACCGGACCATCAAGACGCTGCAAATTACAGTTGACGACCCAAATTAAGTTATCCAGTTTCTCACGGCCAGCAAGAGAGATCGCTCCTAAGCTTTCTGGCTCATCAGTTTCACCATCGCCTAAGAATGTCCAAATTTTACGGCCTTCTTTTTCCAACAGCCCACGGTTTTCCATATAACGATGTACATGGGCGTGATAAATAGACATGATTGGACCAAGTCCCATCGATACCGTTGGGAACTGCCAATAATCCGGCATTAAATATGGATGAGGATAGCTTGATAAACCTTTACCACCGACTTCACGACGGAAATTATCGAGCTGATCTTCAGTCAAGCGACCTTCTAAATAAGAGCGAGCATAGATACCTGGCGCTGAGTGACCTTGGTAATAAATCATATCACCACCGAAATGATCACTAGCCGCACGGAAGAAATGGTTAAAACCAGTTTCATAAAGCGTTGCACTAGAGGCAAATGTCGCCAAATGACCACCCAAGTCATCATCATTTTTGTTCGCACGCATCACCATGGCCAATGCATTGTAACGAATCAAAGCACGAATTTTACGCTCAATGGTCAAATCACCAGGATACATCGCTTCATCTTCGACCGCGATCGTATTTATATAAGCGGTATCCAAACGATTGAATGGCAGTCCTTCTTGAACCGCCATGTTGTATAGAGCTTTTAGCAAAAACTGAGCACGATCTTTGTCCGCATGTTTGAGTACAGACTCAAAGGCTTGCAGCCATTCCTGTGTTTCGGTGCTATCAGCATCCTTATAATAGTTCATCTTATTGTCCTTTTTTATCAGTCAGCCCTGCATAGTGGCAGGGAGTTATTAAATCAAGTATCAATCAATACTGTCTTACATAAATCGTTTGCTCAATGACTTCCTTGTTAATTTTAAGAAATGACATTTCACAGGTTAGGTTTATAGGGCTGTATTTAACGGCTTCATAAACATAGTCGCTGCATAATAGATAGCTGCCCAACATAACCAATCAAAAAGAAAACAGCAGTGTCTCTTATTCCTTATAAATGGAACAGCTAGATAATAAAGGCAAAGTTGCCTTTGGCCTCTACAGTCAATTATCAGATGATAATAACTCTTCATTATAGGCTCTTCTGACATAGATGTTTATAGCTGTAGAGAAATGGTAATATGACAAGTATTTTTTAAATAAATAATGATTAGTTGCTAAGTAAATATTTACTAAAATAACATGTCTTTGGTCTTACTACTGTTAACTGTTTTACAGCATGACATTTTATCGCTTAATCACACCTTTCATCTTTTTTAGCTATGGGCTAAACCATAAAATCCTTATCATACAGATATAATAAATTTCGTCTTTTATATAGCAGAACTGTTGTTACAGTGAATATTATTTCAGGAAGTTAAATGCAAAAAAGTCAAATTCGTGGCTGCAAATATTACTCCGGCTCTACGCTCATGTTTGCCATCACAACTGCTGCTATTTTTATTATGGCTATATTAGTCACTATTAATGCAAAAGCTAACTCTTTGAACCTGCCTGCAACTGCTACCTACTCGACAACACCTAAGATATAGTCATAAAGTAATACTGGTTTGGCTGCTTATATGCCTTAGTAAATCTTTACTTCTTCATAATCAACAATGCACTGCTGCAATAAATACTTTTAATTTGTCCATGTCTGAGTTCCACAAGTCCTACATTAAAACTACATTGCATTTGAATACAAATAGAGTGCTTAATCGCTAACAAGAGCAACACTTCTCTCAATAAATTTGGTTAGAATAAAGTCATTGATAAAGTGTCTAAATTTAGACTGTATCAAATCGAAACTCTGCCATTCGGTGACCTCAACACGCAACCTATCTTATTCATTATAGATTTTTATATTTTTTTTGTTACACTCAAAAACGCTTATCCTTACTAGGGCGTGTCCTCATTTTAGAAATGGTGATAAAAATGAGATAAATTGCCGTCAAACAAGGAAAATAGCGCAGATAATATCGAGATATTAGTCAGCTATTTGACGCCGTTTGGCAAGATTTAGCTATTTTTAACCCATTTAGATAACTATCGATTGAATTAAGGACATGCCCTAGACTAGCGCCCTATTGCTGAACTACAAATACCTATATTAAGATGCACAAAACGGGATTGTATGAATAGTAACAATGTATGTTATGCAAGGAACACGATATGAAAGGTTTTGATATTTTACGTGGTGCTGTATTAACAAGTTTAGCATCGATATTTTTATTAAATACTGCTCAGGCTAATAATGCATTAAAGATGACACTAACAGCAACCAAAGTGATGAAGGATGCTGAAGGTCAAACCAGCTATATACCGATACGCACCGCACCCACTGGCACCATCGTTCAATACAAAGCAACTTATACCAATGCACTAGACAAAGACATTAGGGATATGGCGGTGATACTACCTATTCCCGCCAATATGGTCTTTACGGGTGAAGCTTACCCGGCTAGCGCACTCGCCAGTATTGATAGCAAAAATTACGGCCATATACCTTTGATGCGAAAAATAAATGGCAAGATGATTGAAATC
>NZ_JBQSXG010000009.1:0-49262 GCF_052378005.1 Psychrobacter sp. AOP31-B2-9 | reverse complement strand
TACAGTCTTGCTTGACTCTTTGAGCGCACTATTTAGTGCACTACCTGGTTTTTTGGTTTGGAAAAAAGCGGCAACCAAAGCACTGATTAACAACAACCCACCAGGTAAATATAAAGGATTAAAACCAGCGCTAATATCTGCCTCGCCTAATACTGACGTAAAGTCCAACGTTACACTGTTTAGTAAAGATTCAAATTCAGAAAATATTCTTGAGCAGACCAGTAACAATGCAACCAACAAATATGGGAACCACGCCATAGCTGCTGACATCTTTTTGTCATCTGAACTTGGTGTCAAATCTTCCTTACTAACGACTAATTTACCAAGCCATTCGCTTGGCCAGTTTTTTTGCGGTTCAAAATCCCATGTGGTTTTTGGAACTAAGAATCCACGTTTTGCCGCATTAACAACGATGGCGACACTAACCAAACCACCGACCAGTGATGGAAACTCTGGTCCTAAAAAGATACCAGTTAAAGTATAAGGAAGCGTAAATGCCAAACCTGCAAAAATAGCAAACGGCCAAATCTCAAAGCCTTCCTTCCAGCTTTTGTTTTTACCAAAAAATCGAGTCAGCATCATTACCATAAAGAGTGGCATAAATGTACCAATGACACCGTGAAGAATGGCCACTTGACTAGTAATCAGTTGTAAGAAGTCACTCCACTCTAGCCCTTGCTGAGCCAGCTGAGTGCTGATAGCAGCCGTATCCAAACCTTTGTTTACCCCAATAACGATAGGCGTACCGACCGCGCCAAATGATACAGGCGTACTTTGTATCATCATTCCCATTAGCACGGCACCTAGCGCCGGAAAGCCTATCGCTACCAGTAAAGGCGCAGCAATAGCAGCGGCTGTACCAAAACCTGCTGCACCCTCAAGGAAGCAGCCAAAGCACCATGCAATAATAATAGCTTGTACACGTCTATCTGGCGATACATTGGTAAAGCCAGATCGAATAACGGCAATAGCACCCGTGTGTTTTAAGGTATTCAGTAAGAAAATAGCGCCAAAAACGATCCACAATACTGAGACGGTGATGATCGTTCCCTGAATGATCGATGAAGATACTCGAGTGAACGTCATATCCCATACGAAAAGAGCAAGTGCAGCGGTAACAGCTAAGATAATTGGCATTGTTTTTTTGGCTGACCATTGCAAACCAATCAACAAAATGCCACAAAGAATGATTGGCAATAATGCCAGGAGCCCATACATTGTCTGATTCAAAATCATATCCTTTTTATTGTGTAATCTTCCTTGAATGAAGCCATCTAAATTTTCATTTTAACGACTACATTACGACTGGGGCTTGTTAAATATTTACAGTAAGTATCCTTACTTATCAAAGCATTCTATCGATCCAAATCAAAACCGCTACGCTACAACCAGCGCTATGGTCGAATACTTAGTAATATCTAGGATATTCTACGCTTTGTTCATAAATTGATATATTGTCTCAAAAGATAATATTATTTTCTTTTTTTGATATAATCTCAAATATATTACGCCAATTGGGGAACAAGTATGACTAAAGCTGACGATATGGTCTTATTCGTTCAGGTTGTTGAGGAAGGGTCGTTTTCGAGAGTCGCTGAAAAACTATCATTAACCAACTCAGTAGTCAGTAAACGTATAGCAAGACTAGAAGAAAGCTTGAGCGTGCAACTGCTCTATAGAACCACCAGAAAATTAAGCTTAACCGACGCGGGTAAAATGCTTTATAACAAAGCAAAAATTGCCAAACTTGCCTTTCAAGAAGCCGAAAATGCCGTAACAGGTTACGGTGAGGATATGAAAGGTAAAATACGTATCACCATGCCTGTCGTGTCTGCTAGCTTGGTGCTGAGTAAATCTATTGCCGAATTTTGCAAAAAGCACCCTGAGATATCGGTCGATTTACACATTAGCAATGAATTGGTTGACTTGATAGAAGAAGGATTCGATCTAGCAATAAGAACTGCTGAGCTCGAAGATTCGTCACTCATCGCAAGGCGGCTGTTAGACAGTCAATGGATAATATGTGCCACACCAAGCTATTTAAAGAAAAATGGTCATCCACAAACTCCAGAACAACTACAAAGCCATGAGTGTTTGATGTATAAGTTTGATAATACATCCAATGACATATGGCCGTTGTATGTAGATGGCACAGAGCAGCTACTCCCCGTAAATGGTCGGTTTAACAGTAACCATTTGAGCGCCATTAAACGTGCTTTACTTAGTGATTTAGGCATCGCTTTTTTACCACAGGCACTGGTTTATGAAGAGTTACAGCAAAATACGCTGACGCAAATCTTGCAAGACTTTACCCGAAAAAAAATGGGGATGTATGCGGTTTATCCTAAGGCAAGACAACCCGATCAAAAGTTAAAACTGCTCGTTGAGCATTTGCGACAATCATTACAGCAAAAACAGGCTTATTACTGCTAGGTAGAAGCTAAGCCTATACGTTATTAAAAAGCTTTTAAAGCTATGAGTGATGTAACTTTAAAGGCTTTTTACTTGCGTATTCATAACTGCTTCCTATTTTCCTTGTTTGACGGCAATTTATCTCATTTTTATCACCATTTTTGAAATGAAGACACGCCCTAGCAATCAAGGTGTTGCCAGCACCTTTGCGACCCGCTCGATTAGATATTCTTTAACCGCATTAAATAGCGGATCTATCAAGCGCCGTTCTGGGCAGATCAAATACAGCGGATAATTAGCGACTTGCCAGCCACCTACTGCTACCTCAACGAGCCTGCCTGCTTTTAAATCTGCGGCTATATCTAATTGTGATTTAAGGGCAATCCCCTGACCTGCCACAGCCCAACGCCTTACTACATCGCCATCTTTACTGCGCCGATTACCAGCCACGGCCACACGCTTGGTTTTACCGTCTTTCTCAAACGTCCATTCGCTCAAGTATTTTTCATCGTGACCCAAACACAGGCAATTATGCTGAGTTAAGTCGTTTGGTGTTTTTGGCATCCCAATACCCTGCTCAACTTTTTGTAAATACGCAGGCGCGGCACACAGCACAGGCCGGTTATTCAGCACAATGGGCAGCGCCACTAATGACGAGTCTTTGGGCGCGCCATAACGTAATGCCAAATCAATCTGCTGACCATATAAATCGACATAACTGTCTGACATATGTAGTTGCACCGTCACTTTGGGGTGAATCTGCATAAAGTCATCTAACCATGGTAGCACTAGGTTTCTGCCCAAATCGGATGAGGCAGACAACCGAAGCGTGCCTGTTAAGTCGGCATCATTATCATGCAGCCCTGCATAAGCGTTGTCTAAAATGGCCACGGCATCTCGGCAATGCTTTAAATATTGCTCACCTTTGCTGGTTAAACGCAACCTGCGGGTTGAGCGCACAAACAACACGGTTTCAATCTCGGCCTCTAAGCGTTTTACTGCCGCACTCACCACAGCGGGCGACAAATCTAAATGCCGCGCACAGGCAGACAAACTGCCCAAGCGTGCTGTTTCAATAAAAATACGTAAATCTTGCAAATTTTTCATCACATCCTCGCTTCCATCAAAGTGGCGCGTAAAACCAGTTGCTGCCACTCAATTGCGCATCATTATATAAAAATTATTGAAACTGTTTCGTTAAACGGCCTGATTATCAAACCAATCAATTATAGTAACATGTGCCTATAAGATTTATAAACCTATCTGGACACTTATTATGAATACGATAAAACAGCCTATGAGCACACATAACACTCAACCATATGCCTTACCAACCCCACTACAGCAGGCGCGTAACCTAGTGCTACCCTCAAAAAAAAATATGCTACGGCGTGCGCCATCGGTAGCGGCTTTTTGGCAGCAAAACAGCCCTTTACTAGAGCAAGCCTGGGTAGAATGGGAAACCACAGAGCAGCATCTGCCAATGCTTGATGAGACTTTATTTGACCCAAGCCTACGTGCGGCTGTCGCACAAGCATGGCAAACACCCTCTACCGAGATGGCCGTTAAAGATTTGTGGCAAGAGATCTTACCAAACGTTTACCAAGGGCAGTTGTTTGACCCTGCACAGCTGCACCAATTGCGCGGCTATTTGCAAGCGGTTTCAGATACCAACATTCCGATACGACCTCCTTATGGCATTGCGTTAAACCGCAATGGCGCGATGCTTGATGCCCGCTCACAAGGCTATTTGGCGGCACCACATTTTCAGGCATTTTATAGCAACCTGATGAACCGCTATATGCGCCCAATCGCGCGCTTATTGTTTGCCAATATTTATGGTTACGACACCCAAACCTTTGGGTTTTCGATTCAGTATCAGCCAACGGGCGATACCGCGCTACAGCTCCATACCGATGCATCGGCGGTGACCATGAATATCAATTTAAATTTGATAGATGAGCCGTTTACTGGGTCAGAGGTTGATTTTGTTGATCGGCAGTTGGGACAAACCAAACGTGCCATTTTTAAACCTGGTATGGCGATTATCCACCGAGGCGCCGTCCCGCATGCAGCGCACCCTATTACCAGCGGCCAGCGTACCAATATGCTGCTATGGCTGTATGGCGATAACATGCAAGTACCGCGCGGTGGGGCGGCCAATACCAGTATTAATGCCCAGCAGCGCTGGAGCATACCGCATAGCCAGCCCGATAGCGTGTCGCCATTTTAACCATGACCCTATATGTCAATCTAGAGTCAGAGTGGTATATAGGGTCATCTTAGGGCAGGGCATCTGGCGTGGCTAGTGGGTTAATATCTCGATATTACAGTCAAAATATCCTAAAAACGCTACGGTATTGCTGATATCGATTTTTTGTAGCCTCTGCCTGCGTAGACACAGCAAGCGAGAAAAAGTGATATCAGCGATGCATGGTGTATTGATATTACTTTTCACTGACCATATCTGTACTATTTTCAAAAAAATATTGAAAGTGTTTGTAGTGGCCGCTACTGGTGACCATACGCAAACTTTATTACTATTGTTAATGATGATAAATAACGATGACGGCTAACAAAGACGTATCAGCCATTCGGCTTCACTATTACAAGAATAAGGATAAAAAATGAAAAAGAACATCTTAATCACTGGTAGTACCGATGGCATTGGTAAGTTGGCCGCCATTAAATTGGCACAATTGGGGCACAACGTGTACCTACATGGCAGAGACGCCCATAAACTGGCGGCGGTAATTGCTGAGGTAAAAGCGGTGGCGACTCAATCTAATCAACAAGTAGACGTGGATGGTTTTGTGGCAGATTTTGCTAAGCTGACCGATGTTAAAAGCATGGCAGACGCTGTTATAAATAAATTCACTGCGACAGGCTTGCACTTAGATGTGCTAATCAATAACGCAGGCGTATTTAAAGTCGCCAACACCCAAACTGAGGCAGGGTTTGATGTGCGCTTTGTGGTCAATTACTTTGCGCCGTACCTACTCACCCAAGCATTGCTACCATTGATGAGTACACCTCAAGCATCAAGCAATGCTTCTAATTCTGACAACCATTTACCTGCCCGTATTGTGAATTTAAGCTCGGCGGCGCAGCAAGCGGTATCGCAACCGGCCTTGGCTGGGCAATGCAGGCTGAGCGACCAAGACGCCTATGCACAAAGCAAACTGGCACTAACCATGTGGAGCATGGCACTGGCAGAACAAGTGGCTGCCAAAAATATCAACGTGGTTGCCGTGAACCCCGGCTCATTGCTCAATACCCGTATGGCAAATGACGCTTACGGACAACACTGGTCATCTGCCGATAAAGGCGCAGGTATTTTAGTGGCCTTAGCCGTGGCCGATGAGTTTGCAACCGAGACAGCCCAATATTTTGATAATGATATTAGAGGCGAGCACGGCGATGCACGCGGCGAGTTTGGTAAACCGCATAGCGATGCCTTTAACACAGCGGCCACCACCACGCTATTACAGCACACTCAAAAAATACTAACGGCCTAAAGGTATCTGCTCAATCATATATCCGTATGTTAATGAGCACTAGCTTAATTAGCATTAACTTGGTCAGCACTACTTAGTCGCACTACTTAGCTAGCACAAGCATTGGCATCAAAAAAATTATATTCATATCACAACCAACACATTTAGGACACCCACTATGAAAGCAATTGGTTATCAGCACAACTTACCCATCAGCAACGAGCTGGCATTACAAGACATTACTATCGACAAACCGGTGGCATCGGGCCGTGATATTTTGGTCGAGATAAAAGCCATTTCAGTCAATCCGGTTGATTACAAAATCCGTGAATCAAGACCAGCCGCAGAGAGTGAGTTCGCGATTATTGGGTGGGATGCCGCAGGTGTGGTGACGGCCGTGGGCGACGAAGTGAGCTTATTTTCCGTGGGCGACCATGTGTATTACGCAGGTGATTTGACCCGCTCAGGCAGTAACGCCGAGTACCAACTGGTTGATGAGCGTATTGTGGGACGTATGCCAGAATCACTTTCATTCTCTGAAGCAGCGGCTCTCCCCTTAACCACCATCACAGCGTGGGAGATGTTGTTTGATCGTTTACAAGTGCCCGTTACTCTCAGCCAAGATTCTGATGAGAGCTCAGCACAACAGACAGAGAATCGCCCAACAGTTTTAGTGGTCGGTGCTGCAGGCGGCGTGGGCTCAATCATGACGCAGCTGCTCAAAACCCGAACCAACGCATTAATTATTGGCACAGCATCCCGCAGTGAAAGCGTTAAATGGTTAAAAACGCTAGGCGCAGATCATGTAATTAATCATCGTAACCCATTGTCAGATGAGCTGAACAAAATCGGCATTACCGAAGTAGATTACGTGGTGAGCTTAAACAACACCGAAGAACATTTTGATGAAATCATTAAATGCTTAAAACCACGAGGCAAACTGGGACTGATAGATGACCCCAACACCTTAAATGTGAATGCCTTAAAACTAAAAAGCATAAGCCTACATTGGGAGTTTATGTATACCCGCTCGATGTTTACCACACCCGACATGATAGAGCAGCATCATTTGTTAAATGAGGTGGCCACCTTAATTGATGCAGACAAGCTAAAAACCACCGTGGCTCACGAGCTTGGCACCATCACGGCTAAAAACGTGCGACGCGCCCACCAAATGCTAGAAGATAGAGCCGCGCACGGAAAAATTGTACTAGAAGGCTGGCCTGATACCGCCGAGTAGCCTGTTTTGCATAGCTGATACCAACTTTATATATAGTCGACCCACTATAAAATAAATATAGCGGTACGGGTTACATTTTGCGCCGCCTCTGTCTGCGTAGGCACAGCAAGCAAGAAAAATGTAACCCATATCGCGTAGTTATACCTCTTTTATTTAGGATTGACTATACCTAACCGTCATTAACCAACCGCATTCAAGGATTATTATGAAAACCATTAATGAAGCCCTAAACTGGCGTTACAGCACCAAAGTATTTGACCCAAGCAAAAAAATTGCTGATGAAGACTTTGCGCAAATCAAAAACCTATTACAAATGAGTCCATCAAGTACCAATATTCAGCCATGGAGCTTTGTGATTGCAGATGATGACGCAGGCAAAGCACGTATTGCTAAAAGCACTCAAGGCGCCTTTCATTTCAATACCCCTAAAGTAGTAGATGCCTCACACGTAGTGGTATTTTGCACACGTATCCACGCCGATGATGAATACATGCAGGCAGTGCTAACAAAAGAAGATGAAGATGGCCGTTATGCGCAGCCAGAATTCAAAACACAAATGCACCAAGCACGCCAAATGTTTTTAGACATTCATAGATATGATGTAAAAGATGAGCCACATTGGCTGGCCAAACAGGTATACCTAAACATGGGCTCGGTACTGTTGGGCGCGGCGCTATTAGGAATTGATACCGTACCCATGGAAGGTGTTGATTTACAAGCGCTGGATGAAGAGTTTGACCTGCGTAGCAAAGGTTATTCTGCGGTGGCGGTTATATCATTTGGTTACCGCAATCATGACGATTTTAATGCCGAGATACCCAAATCACGCTTGGGTGAAGAAGCGATTTTCACTAAGGCTTAATCATTAATCAAAGTAAGCGTAAACATGATATAGTCAGTCCTAAATAAAAGAGGCACAACCACAAATACGGGTTACATTTTTCTTGCTTTCTGTGCCTACGCAGACAGAGGCGGCTCAAAATGTAACCCGTATCGCTGTATTTGTTTTATAGTGGATCGACTATAAGCCAATACATTTTTTATGGTATTGGCCGTCTTTAATCTGAGCACTAGTAAACGGTCAATAAGCACAATTTTAATATTGGTATTGGCCGTTTGGTTTTTTATCGTTAGGAGTCTGATTTAACGGTGTTATTTTAGACCTAAAAATGCCATCACTATCGTTGTCATAGTAGTGGCATTGCACTGATAAAAACTTTGGACTTCACTCTTACTTAAATAAAACTAACGTAAATCATCTACCACGGCAAGCATAGCCACTAACGAGGCTTCCCCCAATTTAGCAGAGCGCTCTGGTGACCAGCCCATCTCCTTATCAGGCAGATTATCATTGTCTTTGAATGGCATCTCTAACGTATTAGCAAGACAATCAAAATGCTCAGCCACCCAGTGGGTTGCTATCGTCATATTGGCCGTGCTTGGTGCATCAATCTCATAGCCAATTTCAGACTGAAAGTCGGCACTTGCCAATTTCAATATCTCTGAGAATCTATCACGTAGACCAGCGAGACGGTCGCTATAGCTTGGAATGCCTTGCGATCCAGCAAGGAATACATACGGCAGTGCTTCGTCGCCATGCACGTCATAAAACAGATCAACGCCGGTTTCTTTCATTTTATTAATGACATGAAATACTTCAGGGCTTTTCTCTAAGCTTGGGCTTTCCCACTCACGGTTTAAATTGGTTCCCACCGCGTTAGTACGTAAGTGTCCACGCACGCTGCCGTCAGGGTTCATATTGGGCACAATATAAACGTTCGCTTTATCCAATAACGACTTAGACGTGGGATTATCGCTGTCTAATAAAGCATATAACAAACCTTCGACCAACCACTCTGCCATCGTCTCACCTGGATGCTGACGGGCGGTAATCCATATGTTGCGTTTATTCGCATCACTATTGCTATCATCATTGCTGATTTTAACCAAGGTCAGTTCGCGCTTATCAAGCGTTTCGCCTAAATGCTCTAGCATTACCAATGGGTGCGTTTGTACTGCTGCCAATAAATCTTGGTGACGCTCATAGCTGTAAGGAGCAAAATAAGCAATTTGAATGGTTTCGCATTCCAGCTCTGCCATGATGGTTAATTTGCCTTCTTTATAAGAGGTTGGCAAACGAAACCACTGCTGACGATCATACGAAGCGACTGCTTGATAACTCTCCCACCCTTCTAGATAAGATGCCTCTCCTGCATTCATGATATTGAGAACATACTGCTCTCCTATCTGACCAGACAGACGAAAGTTAAACCACTGAAAAAACTCACCGCCAATGTCTGGACGAATGGCTAATTGAATGTCTTTTTTATCATCTAGGTTAATAACCTCGATATTACCTGCATCAAAATTAGCAGTAATGTGCATAATCGCTCCTTAATTCAGTTTTATAGTGGTGTCTTACAGAGTAGTAATGAGAGTACTTGATAATTTACTTATGTCTTTACGACCTCAAATCGCGTATCAGCTGGTTAGTGACTAACGCTGTGAATACTGAACCGACTACAGGTGCGTTGCTGTTATCACTGTTTGTAGTCATATGCCTAGCCATCACCTCTGCTCTATCAGGCGTTGGTCGCGGGGTAAAATGGCTCAGTAATATCAATATGATATTATCATTCTTACTACTAGGATTCTTCTTAATTTTTGGCGCTTCTATGTTTGCCCTAGAAATGCTGGACAAAGGTATTTTTTCTTATATCCTCCATGTACCCGTAATGGTCTTTACTGTTTGGGATCCTAATACTGAACTTGGTAGCTGGCAAACCAGTTGGTCTATATTTTACTGGGCATGGTGGATTGCATTTGCACCATTCGTTGGTATGTTCTTAGCGCGTATCTCCAAAACTCGTTCCATTCGTGAATTTGAGTTGATTGGTATTATTGCCCCTAGCCTAACGCTATTTTTCTGGTTTTCTTTTCATTTATTATTAGGGCTTGTTGAACATTCAAATATTAGGGCTGCTGATTGCTAAAATTGCACCAAACTAGGCGCAAGCCGACGATAATGTCGAGACCTTAACGAGGATTGCAATAACGTTTGGGGTGATTTTAGCATCAGCCTTGAGAACGGATCCAGCAAAGCACTGCTTTGCCCGTTTGCAAGGCGAGAGCTATGCTCGAGTGGAGGGCAATACTCTTTTTTGCCAATACATGGCGAAATTGTTTAACCTAGAATGACTAGGCATCAAAAATTTCACTGCATATTGTCTAAAAAATAGTGACTGCCAGCACCATATTTGAATGTTCAACACGCCCTATATTAATGGCGATTAGCCTACTAAAAGTAAGGCTGATGATAATTGAATAAAGATAATATGATTTTGCTAGCCCAGATTTATCTTGACTCACTACCGCAGTACAGATAGTGTTTATAAACGGCCTTTAGTTAAACCTTATTTAGACCATTAGCACACCTTTCTCTGCAGTTGCATTAAAGCAAGTCCCACCAACACCACATGCTAGGGCATGTCCTCAATTCAATCGATAGTTATCTAAATAGGTTAAAAATAGCTAAATCTTGCCAAACGGCGTCAAATAGCTGACTAATATCTCGATATTATCTGCTCTATTTTCCTTGTTTTACGGCAATTTATCTCATTTTTATCACCATTTTTAAAATGAGGACACGCCCTAATATTTAACAAATTATTATTCGGAAAAATATAAAGGATTAACAAACTTAGATTAACACACCAAGTGCAACGCTAATTAATATTATAGAACGCCTGCATAGGCGTCTTAAACCCTAATCGTTTTCTTGGTCTGTTGTTTAATTTGTTCTCAATGTCCTGCATCTCATCATCAGAGACTTGTCTAAAGTCACAACCCTTAGGCAAGTACTCTCTGATAAGGCCGTTGGTATTTTCGTTGGTTCCTCGCTGCCATGACGCATAAGCATCGGCAAAGAAGAAAGGGCTAAAGAGCTTTTGTTTCACCTTCTTATGCTGAGCAAACTCTTTACCATTGTCAGAGGTAATGGTCTTAACCTGCAACCTCACTGGCGCTAAGAGTTCTATCATTGCCTCTGATACTTGCTGTGCTGTTTTATGACCCACACGCTTCATCTTCAATAGCCCCGTTTTACGTTCAACGAGCGTGACAATCGCTTGCTTGTGATGCTGATTATCACGCCAAATATAGCGATAAATGCTCATATGACTGATACCAGCATGAACGCCAGATATTTGCTCAGGACGCAAGTTCTCTTTAAGCTTGTCTGTCACCCATGCCCAGAGGTCAGTCACAATAGTTGTGGCGTTGTTAGCCCGTCTGTCACAAGCCTTGTTATTAGCATGCTTTGCTCGGTAACCTCGTAGGCTTTTATTGCGTCTAAGCTCTCTTGATATGGTACTGGGACTTCTGTTTAACGCCCTCGCTATAAAATTAATACTATGTTTTGCCCCTTTAAGGGCATAAATCTGGTATCGTTCACCTAGGCTTAGATGTGTATAGCTCATGGTTGCAATCTCACTTTGGTCGGTGGATAAAAACTTTGATGCTAGCGCATCTAGGTCTTTTTTTCACCTTGCATTTGGTATTGCACTTCATGTGTTAATCTAAGTTCCCATTACATTTGATTATGCTGTCAAAAGATACTTTTTCATTTTTAACGATAGTTGCCTTATCCTGCCCTAGTGGGTGTTCGGCACTCTCTAGTCTGCTATCATTTAGATCGTTAGTAGGAGAACTAACTGAACAGGAGACCAACATTATCGAAAAACATATAGATAGCGGTTTTAAAGCTTTTAACATTTAGAGAGCCTTTTCATGATCGAAGGTACGTTCAAATTTGTTGGATCCATAGTCGATTTGGTCTAGACCAGCCAGTACAAATAGGACGAGGCTGCCGTCAGTTGCAACCACACTTGACCAATGTAAGTAAGGATTATATGTGGCTTTTCTTACTTGGATACCTTTAGGCTAACTATTAAAGCCGGTATTCAAATACATACTGTATTTTATCGACTATATTCGATTTTTATTTATGGACCAAAGCAAGGCTATAGACGCCCAAATTTTATGCAGTATAACGTCTATCCGACTCTTCATTTTAGATAAGACTTGTCATATATAGAAATTTATCGCAATATATTGACCAGATTTTCGACTATTATCCAATTTTCAATATCTTTTAACCAAACGAAAACGGTTTAATATTGGATATTTTGCCTTATTTTTTATAACAGATAACTGCCTGCTTCTATGACTTTTAAACCCCTACTCCTATCTTTATTGATATCACCTTTATGCACTTTATCTGCCTGCGCCAACACGCCTGACACATCAGTAGACAACAATGGCGTACCCCAAACTCGTAGCGATCTAACCGATGCTGAACAAAAGCAGCTTGATGACTTTGTCGCTAAGCAAAAAGCCAATATGCGCTTTATTGAAGGCGGTAGTTATGAGATGGGCGACTTTGGGCCAAAGCTTGATTGGACTGGTGGCATGCCAATTTCTAGTAACGGAGATAATAAAACCTTGCATAAGGTAACACTTGATAGTTTTAGTATGAATGCGTACAAGGCAACTTATGGTGACTTCGATATCTATAGCATGGCGACAGGACAGCCAAAAGAAGGGATGCAAGAGTATGCAGAAAAAGTACGCCAACCCAATGCTGCTGCGGGTATCGACTGGCAAACAGCTCAGCACTATTGCCAGTGGCTTGGAGACGAGCTAAATGTATCGATGAATCTACCAACTGAGGCTCAGTGGGAGTATGCGGCTCGTAATCGTGGTCAGTATGTGCTATTTCCAACCGATACAGGAGATATAGACGATGGACGTAATATATGGACTTTTGAGCAAAAACAGGAGATAAGAAGTAAATATAATACTAGCCTTGCTGTGCCTATAGTAGGTCTATATCCGCCTAATCCGTTGGGATTATATGATATGACCAATCAGAACTATGAATGGATGAGTGACTGGTATGATGATAATTACTATGCTGAAAGTCCAGAACATAATCCGCAAGGTCCATTAACTGGTAAAGAAAAAGTACTACGCAGCGTAGAGGCAAATGAAGGCGATGCGAGCACCATTAAGTTGATAGGTGCTGTAAGCGTAAAACGTTGGCATAAAGTACCCAATCCGCCTCTTTTAGACAATGACGCTGAAATTAATCAGAATGGAGACACTTCTGCACGCTGCGTTGCTAACAGCCCACAGGCTATTAGCTGACCACCTTCTCTTTTACAACTATAAACGCTAACTCAGGCAGATTTGCCCCCTCTCATAAATAACACCCCACTAATAATGACGCTGCATACACTACATAGAATAAACACATTGTGCGCGCCGCCCGGCATATACTCCATAAATGATGTGAAGAACTGACCCGAAAACACTGCCATCGTAAAATACGATAGATTACGACCACGTACTTTGGCAGCGCTTAACTCTACTGTCATGTGGTTCAGTAGCGGAATACTAAAGCCAAAGCCAATGCCGATTAACAGCGCGCCTATTATTAATATCAAGGTGCTGGCTTGCGTAAAGCAAACATATGACAATGCAAATGCTAAGAATGCCAGCGCCAGTACTTTGGGCTCATTCAACCATTTGATTATTTTGGGCATAAAACCTGCGGTAACGACCGCCACCAAAGAGATAAAAGCCAGCAGCTGACCGATTTGTGATTCGTTGTAGCTAAGCTCATTCATAGTGATGGGCAATAACACGGTTGACGTAAAAAATATAGTCATCGCTAAGGTTGAGATAAGATACACATTTTTTAGAGTCAGACCGCTAATAATGGTTTTACTGTCGTCTTTTACTATCTGTGCATTCTCTGCTGTAGCTGCATGATTACGCGGTACAAACAGTAACAGCATGGCTAAAAACACCCACGCCACCAAATAAATCGATAGCGGTAAGGCCCAAAATTGTGACGCAAGTAAGCCACCCAAAAACAAGAAAATGACCCCGCCAAGCTCGATGGACATGCCTTGTTTAGCAATCATTTTTAGGCGTGCCTCTCCCTGATACCACGTAGAGATGAGTACCGTGCAGCTCGCCATGACGACCGCCGTGATACCACCCAATAGAAACCGATTGCTAAACACCTGCGCTGGCCCATGTAAAAAATAAGCACTGGCACCTACAAGCCCATACAAAGATAACCCGATGATCAAGAGTTTGTACGCGCCATATTTATCGATGAGCTTTCCTGCTAGTGGCGCAAACACCACCGCACCTAATGACGGTAAGGTAATTAGCAGCACACTGTTATCAGTAATACCCAAACCTGCCGAAATGCTAACCAAGCCGGGTGCCAGTAACGTGCCGACCATAATGGTCAAACTGGCAATACACAATAAGGTAAAACTACCTGCGGTTTTTAACTGGTTCATATATGTCCTTAGTCGATAAAAAATAACATCGATATCTATGTACTGATATAACTGTACTGATATCACTTATTTTTTGGCAAACGCATTAAATACGGCACTGATGATGATAAAGAGGATACTGACCATCACTACCCCTGGCCATTGGTACAAGGCAAATGCTTTGACACCCGCCATAGACCCCAATGCCCCACCTGTGTAATAACCCAGCATATAGATACCATTGATGCGGCTCTGAGCGGCGGGATCGATACTAAAGACCCGAACCTGATTGGCCACTTGTGCACTGAATACAGCAAAGTCGATTAAAATAATCCCGATAATCAGCGACACCAAATTACCTGCAAACAACCCTGTAATAGCAAAGCCTGTCGCTGCTAGTGTCAGTGCCATCATCACTAGCGTTTTAGAGCCCAATTTATTGACCCATTTGCCAGAGGATTTGGCCCCTATCACCCCTGCCAACGCAATCACACCAAATAGCCCTGCCTGCTGCGCATTGTAATTAAAAGGTGCCTCGCTGACATAAATCGCTAGCGTCGCCCACAGCACATTGAATGAGGCAAACCAAAATGCGCCTGCCAAAGTAAATTTTTGCAGGGATTTATGTTTTACAAATAGTGATAAGCTACTTTTGATAAGTGGAAAGTAACGCAGCGTGGTATGCGGTGTATTGGTTGGCAAAAACACCCGAAGCAGTACCCCAAAGACAGCGGCAAACGCCGCAGACATCACAAACACACTGCGCCAGCCAAGTTGCTCACCTACAAACCCACTTAAGGTTCTAGATAATAAAATACCAATGGTTAGCCCCATCATCAGCGTGCCAAGCGTTGCACCCTTGTTTTCAGGTGACACCATGGACGCAGCAAATGGAATGAGCTGCTGGGTAATATTGGCACTAACACCGATCAAAAATACGGATAGTAACAGTATAGGCAAACTTGGTGACACGGCAGCAAAACCGCATGCGGCTACTAATAAACAGGATAAGATACCAATCAAGCGTCTACGCGCAATAGAATCGCCCAATGGTGAGATAAATAGCAAAGCAAACGCATAACCAAACTGCGTCAATGCCGGAATACTGCCCAGTTGTGAGTCGGTCAAATCAAACTCAGCACCGATGAGCGGTAAAATAGGCTGGTTGTAATATAAGTTTGCCGCCGTTGCCGCAATGGCAGCGGTCATTAACAGCAGAATAAACCGGCTTAGTGATTGGCTCGACGACTGGCTTGATGGTTGGTTTAGTACAGGCTTATCCATTATTTTCTCAGCTTAATAAATCATGCCACCAGTATAGAGCTTAGCAATCAATAACAAAAATGATAGTATATGATTGAATCCATACAAATAATGTATAGATATAAAAGTTAAGACTGAACGATGAGCTGATAAGATAAATTGATAAAAGGTATGGCTAATATGGATATAAAAACACTCAAAAGCTTTATGGCAGTAGCCAAGCACCAGAGCTTTTCAGAAGCAGCGCGTGAGCTATATACGGTACAACCTGCCATCAGTCGTCAGATTTCATCATTAGAGACAGAATTGGGGGTTGTCCTGTTTAACCGTACTTCTCGTGAAGTGACTATCACGCCCGCTGGCGAGCAACTACTGAAAGACGGTGCTGTTATTTTAGCCTTAGCAGAACAAGCAAAGATACAAGTGAAGCGAGCACATGATGGACAAATAGGCACACTTAATATCGCGCATTTGAGCTCAGCTTGTTTGACCTTTATGACCACACTGGTACGCAGTTATAAAGAAAAATTTCCGCACGTACACGTCTCGTTGTTTGAGATGACGGTGACCGAACAGATAGAAGCATTTAATAATGACCGTATCGACATTGGGTTTTCGCGGCCATTACCGAGCGCCATTGCTGATGACTTTATCAGCCACAATATTTATATCGACAAATTGGTGGCAATTGTGAACCAAAGCCATGCTTTAGCCGACCGACAAACCATTGATTTAGTGCAATTAAAAGACGAAAAGTTTGTTATTTTTAACCGCGATGAAGCGCTTGGTCTATTTGATGAAACCATCACACTATGTAAGCAAGCTGGGTTTTCACCCAATATCATCAGCCAACCCAAGCATATGCAGACATTGGTGACCGAAGTGGCAGCAGGACTGGGCGTGGCGATTGCACCCTATTGCGTACGCAAACTATATAGTGATGGCTGTCATTTTATAGCGTTAAACCATGTCAGTACACAGGTTCCTGTGCATATTCAACATAAGCAAAATAACAACAGCGCGACGGTTGCTGCTTTTGTGGCAGTAGCATTGAGTGCGACAGATGACATACAACAAAGCATGGCATGTTAAACACATAAAAACCCCGTTTATCTGGTTTACAGAAAAACGGGGTTGGTTCTATAGTCAGTTCGATATAAAAGAGGTACGTTAAAAATAGCATTATGCTGGGATAAACTTTCCTCGCTTGCTGTGCACTTCGCACTCCAGAGGCTTCGCAAAATTTATCCCAGAAGCACTGTATCCTTTTTAAATTGAATCGACTATACTCATAGATTAGGTCACATTATCAGTGAACACTAAGCTGTCTGAAACGTTCTTATTCGCATAAAGACCATCAACTCGCAGATACAGGCACTTTGCGAATCAGCCATAAGAAATAAGCGCCACCAATAATCGCTGCTACCGTACCCGCAGGCAGCTCATAAGGAAAGATAACATAACGCCCAATCCAATCTGCTATCACCATCACCCCTGCACCGAGCAAAGCGGCCAATGGCAATTGACGTTCAAGTTTGGTCGCTCCCAGTGATGTTGCCAGATGCGGCACCATCAAACCAATAAAGCTAAGCGGCCCTACTGCAAGCGTACTGGCCGTACTCAGTGCGGCAACCAGTACTAACAGTGCCAGCGTCACAGGTGTGACCGCAACGCCCAAGTTACGAGCCACGCCCGTACCCAAGCCAAGGATACGCAATGGTTTTATCACCAGCAGACTAAGTGCAAACAAAATAACAGCAATACCAATAAGATACCAGACAGTGCTAGGTTGCGCGCTATAAGTGGTACCCGATAGCCAGCTAAGCATCGCCTCTAACCGTGGATCACCAGACAGCTTCACCATGTGCATCACCCCATCCATCATGGCAGCAATACCAATACCGACCAATAATAGATAGCCTGAGCTAACCCGGCGCGCCAGCCACATAACCAGTAGCAGCACCAGCATCGCACCAGACAGCCCTGAGATTAGCAGCGTGCCTGATCCTGCAGACAACCCCAAGCTAGGCAGCAGTAAAAACCCTAAGATAACGCCAAGCGCTGCGCCCGAGCTGACACCCAGCACTTCTGGACTCGCCATCGGGTTACGCGTGAGCGTTTGCAGTAGCACACCAGCGACGGCTAACATTAGACCCGTTGCTGCCGCACTTAAACTGCGAGGCAGACGATACTGCTCAGTAATTGCCCAATCGGTACTAAGCCCCCATCCATTCATGTCCTGAACAAACAAGCAGGCCAATGCAATGAGTGCCACCACACCAACACCCCAGCGCCATATCCCGACAGATACAGGCTTACCAGTGACCATCGGTGTTACCGTTTCTATCTGCTCACGGCGCTGACGAAGAATCAACCAAATAATCAATGGCGCACCAAGGATACCTGTCATCGCCCCTGCGGGAATCTGCATATCAAGTATCGGTTCGAGCAATAACGCAACATTACTGGTCAGCCATAATAGCAAGGCCCCTAGGACAAAAGCAGCTGCCAAACGTTTATTAATAGCAGAGATACCTAGCGCATTGACTAAGCTTGCTGCACCCAAACCGATAAAGCCAATCAGCCCAACTTCACTCACGACTAACGCTGTCACCACTGCCACGATGAGTACCACTAGCGCACGAATGCCATTGATAGGCACACCCAAACGCTTGGCTTGTAAATCATCCAAGCTCATTAAAGTCAGTGGTTTTAATAATGGCAAACAAACCGCCGCCATCACAACGGCCGTTATCGCTAACATCGTACTGGTATGCCAGCTGTTCTGTGCCAAAAACCCAGCCGCCCATGACATCATACCATTGCTGCGCTCAGCGAAAAACAGCACCAACACATTGGCGACTGCGGCAAGTAGAATATTGACCACCAAGCCTGCAAGTATCAATATTAATGGATTAAAACGACTGGGCGCTGACAACGCAAACACCAAGCCCATACTGATAATCGCACCGACAAAGGCAACATAAATACCACCATAGACTGCCAAACTTGGCAAAAACAAGGTCACGAGCAGTATGGCCAGTTGCGCGCCCACACCGACCCCTAAAGTAGTATCTGATGCCAATGGGTTTTTGACCAATTGCTGTAGTAGAATACTGACGACGCCTAACAAACCACCTGCCAACAACGCGACGATACTGGTTGCCACCAAATGCAGCTGTGTCGCCATACTACCGATATCTAACTGCGAGCTCGGTATCAGCAAATCACCAATAGGCCGCGTCCACTCCTGAGCAATTAACGCCCAGCCACTCCATAGTGACAGCACCATGAGCATGATCAGCATTACCCATAGTCGCCATGACTTATTAGCAGTATTTATACTCATGATGCGGCCCCGCCTTTCAGTGTGACTGCTGATAGATTATTGGCCAAGCTGACCAATGATGACATACCACCATAGATCCATACTGGTGGCAGCTCACCCACACAGCGCTCATTGCCATAACTCAAACGTTGCCAAATCAAACTGTCATCAATCTCAGCCCGTGTAATTGGACTCAGTGGGTTTATAATCAACAAACAAGTCTCATCATCTAACTGCGCCAAGTCTCCCATACGTATCGATACGAATCCCCACTGGTTACCCTTACCTAACACGTCAAGCTCTTTACCCATGCCCTTGAGCGCTGGTTGAAACAAACTGTTTGCCACGTACATACGCATATTATTGGCATCAACAAACTGTACCACGGCGAATTTCTTGACGTTTGGATAGCGCTGTTGCAGACGCGCACTAGCAAGGCTTATGTCTTTTTTGCTTTTGGCAATATAATCTTCGGCCAGTTTTGGTTCATGAATTAGCTCTCCTAGCTTACGAGTGGGCTCAGTATAATCTGCCCAATTGGCAATCTCTCCTTTGGCGGCGAACATAATAGACTCTGCAGGCACATCACCATAGAGGTTGCGAGCGTGTTGATAAAACGAGTTATCGACGACCAAATCGACAGGCAGCTGTGCGACTAGCTCGGCATTTGGTTGATAACGAATACCCAAATCAATCGTGCCGGATGGCAGTGCTGGCTTTCCTACCCATCTATCCCATACTCGGACATCTCCAGTCGCAATTGGAGGATAGCCCATTGCGGTCAAAGTTGCTGCGTTACCCCAGTCTGGTGAGACAATATTAATGTTCGTGTGAGTCGCGTCGGCTGCCTGAGCGTCTGTTTGAGCACTTTGTTGAACATCTTTTTGCTCAGTCACTGGTTCCTGACACGCGCTTAGCATGGTGGTCAATACCAAGCCTAAGACAAGAGACAAATTCTTTAGTGGCAACGTTAAGGAGTCTGGCGATAGGCGTTTGGTTGAGGGATTGATAGCATTTTTAGAGATGTTTTTTTTATAAAGAGCAGAAAACATAGTGGCCTATCTTTTGGGCAAATAAGGTGGAGTAAGCAAGTCAGAAAAATAAGACGCGCCAAACATTAGGCGATGGCGACAGGCTGCCCTGTTATAGGATGGCTGAGTAATTGCATATCGACATTAAAGATATTGTGTAGTATGTCTGGTTGCATGGTGCTTTTGATATCACCGTTATGACAGATACAGCCTTTTTTGAGGGCGATTACTCGATCGGCATACTGCGCAGCCAGATTGATGTCATGCACGATAATCACCACGCTTAAGCCCTGCTCATCGACCAAACGGCGAATCAGCTGAATGACTTCTAGCTGATAGTGCATATCTAGCGCAGCCAGTGGTTCATCGAGTAACAGATATCTCGTGTCCTGTGCCAGACACATAGCCAGCCAAACTCGCGCACGCTCTCCGCCTGACAATGTGGCGGTAATACGATCAGCGAATGCCTCCACCTGTGTGGTACGCATCGCTTCTGCAACTTTATCTTTGTCTACCTGGGTGGGCTTTTGTAGCCATTTTTGATGTGGGTAACGTCCTAACATCACTAGCTCACGTACCGTAAATCCAGCTGCCTCAGGCAATTGCTGCGGTAAATACGCCATTTGTCGCGCCAGCTCTTTACTACTGTAATCACTGATACTGCGCTCATCCAAATTGATACTACCGCTATTGCTCGCCATCTCGCCTGCTAATGCCT
The DNA here is from genome assembly GCF_052378005.1 of Psychrobacter sp. AOP31-B2-9. Taxonomy (NCBI): domain Bacteria; kingdom Pseudomonadati; phylum Pseudomonadota; class Gammaproteobacteria; order Moraxellales; family Moraxellaceae; genus Psychrobacter; species Psychrobacter sp. AOP31-B2-9. The sequence continues at coordinate 28,415 of NZ_JBQSXG010000009.1, read as the reverse complement.
TGATCAAGGTTGACTTGCCTGAACCATTGTGTCCAACCAATGCCACCAATTGATTACTATCAATCTCACAGCTCACATTGTTTAGTAGAGTATTTCCTTGACGACTGATGGTCAGTTGGTTTGCACGTAACATAGAGACACTCGTTGTTAATGTTGTTAATTTAAATCATGGTATGTGTATTAGATAACCAATAAAAACCGATTTTACTCGTAAACCGTAATAAAAACAATTATCATTAACACAAAATATAATTCTTCTACTTCCATTCACTGTTGTTCGTGAGTATATATATGACCGATTCTATTTCATCAACTGCTACCATAAAACATCAAACCCACAGAAACAGCTACACCTCATTGAGTATTCCAGAACTGCCAAGCACCATTGCTCATATAAATGAAGAGCATTTTGACGAGTTACTGAGTTTTTTAAAAGCGTTCACTTTTCTAACTACTGAAGAGATGGATAATGCTGACATACAGTTGACTGACATTTATGCTGAAGGCGTCGCCATCTCAGTTATCGCTAAACCCAATGACTTAGAGGTTTCATCAAACACTCAAAATCATGTTATTAAAGACCCTAAAGTTTACATTGACTTTGCAGCACCCATCTCACAGCTTAGCGAGCTACAGACGCAATATATTTTGCTCAAACAACGCGCAGATAAGAAACTCGGTAAAAAAAGTATCAAGCTGACTAAACAAAAATTTATCGTACAAAACAGCTATCCCGTTAGTAAAAATATGCTGCGTCTGACCTTAACAGCACCAGAGATCAATCCGTCTAACTTGATACCTGTTAGTGAAGCAGGCTATGCCTATTTATTTGATTTAGAACATAACGTCACAAATGACAACGATCGTCCCTCACGATCTCATTGCTATTACACACTGAGAAAAGCATGGCAAACCTCGGATGGCATGCAAGCATGGGTTGATGTGTATCTGCATGGAGATACTTCTGGCGGTAATTGGGCACGTTCATTGCAACCAGGTAATAGCGTGATTAGTAAGCGTGAGTTCCCCGAAAAGGTGGAGCATCTGCGTAATGGTCAAGCATTGCTGATTGCTGATGAAACATCGATACCAACCGTGGCACGACTGCTCGAGCTTTGGGACAATCCTTTACCACCTTTAATCCTCTGCATTACTCAAGATGAAGATGATCAGGCTTATTTTGATGACGTTAAAATAGGCAATGATATCACCTCTGATACCGAAAATAATGTAGGGAGTGCTTTTACGGTATTGCCTTTAGTGACCGGTCAAGTAAATTCGGGACGTGAATTAGCCACATTGATTGACAGTACATTAGAAAGTTACTTATCCACTCACCCCTTAAAAATTGATAAAGTTTGGGGCGCACTCGAAGCAGGTACCGCTAAAGCACTACGTGGGTTACTAAGGGAGAGGTTCACATTAGAACGTACTGACTCGATTATAAAAGTCTATTGGCGTAAAAGCTAAACCTGTATCATAGCGATTGATAATCAAAGCCTTATTCGATTTATATGACATTAAAGATACCAAAAGGAAGATAAAGTGTCACAAGCTCAGACCACCAACCCCAATAGCAATGAAATAACTGGCCTTAGCAAATCACAAAACTTATCGTTAAAAATATTAACCATTGTCGGCTATCTAGAAGGTACCTCTTTTTTATTATTGATGGGCATAGCCATGCCACTTAAATATATGATGGGTATTCCTGAAGCAGTAAAGTATATCGGTATGACGCACGGTATATTGTTTATCACTTATATTCTGATACTACTGATTACGGTCAGTAGAATAAAAATGCCGCTATGGGCCCTGCCTGCAGGTGTACTGGGTTCATTTCTACCGTTCGGCCCTTTTATATTCGACCATTTTCTCAAAAAAAGTATAAGTAAGAATTTAAATAAAGAGACTTAACACCATTGTTTTAGGGCCTGTTTTTATTTTAACGGCAACCTTTACAATGAGTACGTACCCTCAATACAAATAACTAAAAACCCCCGATAACGCTTATATAAAAGTTATCGGGGGTTTTTGTTTTTACGGTCATAGGTTTATTCGTTCTTCAGAAGCGTTATTCCTTGTAAAAAGTAAGGTAATTACCGTAAAATAGTGTTTCTTATGAATATTGTTAATTTTTCTTTTTTAATTGTATTAAAAGCATATTATCAATTACTTTTTTGCCATGCCAGTGAACTGAACACACTATGACTGTAAAGCAGCCCAATAACATGCACCGATATTTGTTGTCGCCTGCAATGATGTGGACAGCTATACTATTGGCGTGTCTTGCATGGCTGTTACATACCACTCCTTTATTAACACCATTATGGAGTGACAATGCCAGCTTGGGTCATGGTATTTGTATTGAGCTTGCACCTGTTGTATCTGCTGCTCATAATCACAGTATGCACTCGCAGCATCATTCAGATGCATCGATGCTGGCACCCTCAGAGACAGCAGCACAATCGGCGGCAGTGGTAAATTCAAAGACCATCACGACCTCCAAACACGATACTCATCAACACAGTAGCTGTGACATATGTACTTCCATGTCAGCAGTAATTACTCCGCTTATCATCGAATCACCTGAATTTCATCCCATAGAAATCACCACTATCGTAGCGATGATACCGCAGACGATAAATGCCTACTATGCAACTGACTTCTTACGACCCTTCTCCCGCGCTCCACCATCTTTTTTGATGACTTAAATCAGTCACGACATAACCAATCATTATCAATCATCCAATAATCTTGTTGGTTGGTTCAGCATTGATTGTCTGCAACCTTGACGCGCTACTGAATAACCAAAGCAAACCTTTGGCTATTATAGTCACCCCTTATAAAAGTATTACTGCGTTAACCTCGCTTGAAGTATTTAATATACATCTACGCTAGGTTGCCTTGCATCACTTTTAAATTGAATCGACTATAGCGTTAATGATGCGTTATTTTTTATGACTGATAATCGAAAATACAATCTCCTTTATCACGTGTTTTTCAAAGTTTTCAGGACAGCATACTATGCGACATTCATTAAAAAGTACCACACCTACGCTAAAGCTGAGCGTTTTAGCAGTGGCGTTGTTTCAAATCAGTAGCGCATACGCGCACGATGGCGAAGATCATTCTAATGATGATATACCAATGGCTTACCTGCCAGCTATTACCGTGGAGGCAAGCGCGTCAGGCGCCAATAGTCTCGGTACATCTGCGACGCTTAATCAAAATGATATCAACCACCAGCAAGTAGCGACTAGCGATACTGCAACCATATTAACCAAAATCCCTGGTATTAATGTGCAAAGTGCAGGTGGCATCTCAAACCTACCAGTGATTAGAGGACTGGCTGATAACCGTCTGCGTATCTTAGTAGATGGTGTCGACTCAATCGCCTCCTGTCCAAACAGCATGAACTCACCACTATCCTACATCTCACCGAGTGCAGTCGAAGAAACCACTGTCTACGCAGGCGTCACACCCGTGAGTGTTGGTGGTAATAGTATCGGTGGCACCATTGTCGTAGAGTCAGCAGAGCCAACGTTTTCAGAAGACAGTACCGTTGTGACCTCAGGTGAAGTGGGTGCATTCTATCGCAGCAACGGCAATGGCTACGGCGCCAACGTTGAAACCACCATCGCTAATGACGTACTAAGCCTGTCGTATAAAGGCAGCTATGCAAAATCAGACAACTACGATGCTGGTGGTGACTTTAAAACTTATACTGATGCAAGTGGCAGCGGTCAAAGTTTGGCGAAAGATGAAGTTGGCTCGACTGCTTTTGAAAGCCAGACTCAGTCTGTCGATGTGGCTTATCAAAATGGAGATCATCTGCTACAAGGTACCTACCTATGGCAACACGTGCCAGAAGAGCTGTACCCAAACCAGCGTATGGACATGCTAGACAACCAGCTCGACAGAGTGAACCTGCGCTATAAAGGTGAGTTAAACTGGGGACAGTTAGAAGCACAGGCTTACCACGAAGACGTCGAACACTATATGAACTTTGGTGAGGACAAACAGTTCTTATATGGCACCGCTGCTGGCATGCCAATGTATACCGACAGTGAAACCATCGGTGCTAACCTTAAGGGTATCGTTGATTTAATTGACCAAGGTACGGTGACCCTAGGCGCTGAGTATCAAGACTATACACTCGATGACTTATGGCCCGCCTCTGGTACTGGTATGATGGCGCCTAATGAGTTTCAAAATATCAATAATGGCGAACGCGAACGTATCGGTGTTTATGCTGAGTGGGAAAAACAAATAGCACCAAAGTGGAACACACAGCTAGGTGCTCGTTACGAAAACGTACGTACCAGTGCTGATGAGGTCAGTGGCTACAACTCAATGATGATGACCAACCAAGGCCGCGATAGCGCCATCTTTAATGCCAGTGACCGTAGCACCACTGATAATAATATCGATGCCACTGCCATTGCACGCTACGATATGAGCGACAACAGCTCTATCGAATTTGGTGCTTCACACAAAGAGCGCACTCCTAGCCTATACGAGCGATATACATGGTCGACATGGGGCATGGCCTCTATCATGAATAACACTGTGGGTGATGGTAATGGCTATTTCGGTGATCCTGATCTAAAACCTGAAAAATCTAATACGCTATCCATGACATTTGACTGGCGCAGTGCTGATGATAACTGGGGTATCAAAGCGACACCTTATTACTCGCACATCGATGATTACGTTGATGCCGTACAGTGGGATTCAGCAAACAATACCGCTGCAACCACTCAAACCAGCGACCAATATAACGTGATGCGTTATACCAACCAAGATGCCAGAATATACGGTATCGACATCACAGCTGACCGCGACTTAACCTCTAATGCTTGGGGTGATTGGGGACTGGCTGGATCACTGAGCTACACCAACGGCAAAAATAAAGATACAGGTTCTCATCTTTACAATATCATGCCACTCAATGCCAGCATTGCGCTCAATCATGAAAACAATGACTGGAAAAACCAAGTTGAAGTGGTTGCTGTAGCCGCTAAAAACAAAGTATCAACGCCGCGTAATGAGGTTAAAACAGCAGGTTACGGTTTATTGAACCTGAGCACTGGCTATCAATGGGATGCGGTTAGCGTTGAGGCAGGTATTGATAATGTGTTGGACAAAAACTACGCATTGCCACTGGGCGGGTCTTATATGGGTCAAGGCAGAACCATGGGCATCAATAACGAGCTAACTACCGGATCCAACTGGGGCACTGCCGTACCTGGCGCAGGTCGTTCGTTTTATATGGGCATCAACTATAAGTTTTAGTTGATCAGTTTGAGCTGATACGAGCACAACCTTAATTGTAAAAAGCCGGACAAGATTAACTCGTCCGGCTTTTTTATGGATTTTTTCAAACGAACGAATCGCTAAAGATAGTCCAGCCATAGCAAAGCGTGTCATCAATTAGAATACACCTTCATCGATTTGACGCTGCTTGGCAAAATTTAGCCGCGTTTAGCCCAGTTAGAAGTCTGTCGTTTTATCTGAGAAGGTTCCCTAGCAAATTTGTACCTTTAATAGTCTTAAAAAAGACATACCAGTCTGGCGGTATCTGTTAAAGTAAAATAAGTATCATTTGATATTTTCGTCATAAAAAAGAGTTTTTCAACCAACCCGAAACTGGACAAAAATAAAAGCGTCTTTGCTCAGTAGGAGATTAAAATAATGACCTATAAAAATGTAACCGTTGCAGGAAGTGGCGTTCTAGGCTATCAGATTGCTTTTCAGACCGCATTTCATGGATTTAACGTCACCGTTTATGATATTAACGATGAGGTCTTAGAAAAAGCCAAAGCAAAGTTTGAACTCATATGTGCTGCATTCAAAAGAGATATGAAGGCCAGTCAAAAGCAATTAGACAAAACATTTGCAAACCTCAGCTATTCATCCGATTTAAAAGACGCAGTTAAAGATGCGGATTTAATGATTGAGGCCGTGCCTGAAAACCCAAAAATTAAAATCAGCTTCTATGAAGAATTGGCAAAAGTGGCACCAGAAAAAACTGTTTTTGTCACCAACTCATCTACCCTATTACCAAGCCAGTTTGCTGACTCAACTGGACGACCTGCTAAATTTTTAGCCCTGCATTTTGCCAATAATATTTGGGTACATAATACTGCTGAAATAATGGGACACCCTGATACTGACCCTAAAGTCTTTGATGACGTTGTGGCGTTTGCTAAGGCGATTGGTATGTTGGCATTACCACTCAACAAAGAACAACCCGGTTATATTATCAATTCATTATTGGTACCGTTACTGGGTGCTGGTCTAGATCTACTAGCCAAAGAAGTGGCTGATCCTTACACCATTGATAAAACATGGATGAAAGCCACAGGCGCTCCAGTTGGTCCATTCGGTATACTTGATACCGTAGGCATCAACACTGCATACAATATTAATAAGATGTCTGCAGAAAAGACCCAAGATCCACTAGCCCTCAAAACAGTCGCTTATTTAAAAGAGCATTTTATTGATCAAAATAAACTTGGCGTTTCTACAGGTGAAGGTTTTTATACTTATCCAAACCCTGCCTTTACCCATCCTGATTTTTTAAAGTGATACTATAGGCGATCCACTATACGATAAATACAGTGATGGAACACAGCGATACAAATTACATTTTGCGTAGCCTCTGTCTACATAGACACAGTAGGCAGGCAAAAATGTATCTCTTTATTCTGTGATCGACTCTCTTTTATTTAGGACTGACTATAATTAGCGAGATTGATGAATAGCCGCTAACAGCCAAATTGGACTTTTAGCCGCTATTTCTATAAAAAATATAGTTTTTGACTGTTTTTATAAATCAAACGCCCTTAAATTTAATAATTCATATTGAGTTACTGACCAATTTGTTTTATGATTTTTGACGGCTAAATTTATCCTCTTCTAAGGAAATAAAATGTTTGAACGTATCGACCATTATGCAGGCGATCCAATTCTAGGCTTGATGGAAAAGTTTTTAGCAGATAATAATCCAAACAAAGTCAATCTAGGCATTGGTATTTATTATGATGAAAATGGCGTACTACCCGTCCTTGAATGTGTAAAAACTGCCGAGCAGCGCATTGCAGATCCAGTCTCTCCTCGTCCATACTTGCCGATGGCAGGTTTACCTGGACACCGTAAAGGCTGTCAGGAACTGCTCTTTGGTAAAGACGCACAAGTTTTAAAAGATGGTTTGGTTGCTACTATTGCAACCATCGGCGGTTCTGGCGCGCTCAAAGTAGGTGCCGAGTTTATCAATCAATGGTTCCCACAAGCCAAATGCTATGTGAGCGATCCAACATGGGGCAACCATATTGCCATCTTTGAAGGCTCTGATGTCACAGTCGGTAAATATCCATACTATGATAAAGAAAACAGCAGCATCAAATTCGATGAGATGATTCAGTTTTTTGAAACCTTGAATAAAGATGATGTAGTGCTCTTACATCCTTGCTGCCATAACCCAACAGGTTTGGATTTGACTCGCGAGCAATGGGACACAGTACTAAACGTCGTTCAAGCGCGTGAACTGATCCCATTTATGGATATTGCTTATCAAGGCTTTGGCGAAGATATGGACAGCGATGCTTACGCGATTCGCAAAGCAGTCGATATGGGCTTACCACTGTTTGTCAGCAACTCATTCTCTAAAAACTTATCGCTATACGGCGAGCGTGTTGGTGGACTGTCTATCGTTTGCCCGACTGTCGACGAAACCGATCGTGTATTTGGTCAAATGAGTGCAATGGTGCGTCGTATCTACTCAAGCCCACCGTCACACGGCGGCCATGTCGTCGACATCGTCATGAATGATGAAGCGTTACATGAGCAATGGGTTGGCGAAGTTTACGCGATGCGTGATCGTATCAAGGCTATGCGCTTAAAACTAAAATCAGTATTAGAAGCCAAAATACCAAACCGTAACTTTGACTATATTACCCGTCAGAACGGTATGTTTAGTTTCACTGGTTTGACGCCTGAGCAGGTCGAACGCTTGCAAACTGAATTTGGTATTTATATGATCTCCAATTCACGTATGTGTGTAGCTGGACTGAACACCAGTAATATCGACTATGTAGCCAACGCCATGGCAGACGTCTTAAAAAACTAGGCAAGCCATATACCAAACCGTATGACTCGTTAAGTACGGCTTGTTAAATACGATTTGGTAGGCATGACGATCAATAAAAAGGCTGAGCAACTGCTCAGCCTTTTTTTATGCCTCGATTATTTGAGGTTTATTCTGTCTGCCCATACTTAACACTGCCTTTAATACCTTAATCAACATTTAAGTTGTTAATTTATAACAAACAACTATTGGCTATTTTTGTTAAAGGTATTAATATATGTAAAAAATAGAATTAATTAAAATTCATTAATTATATATTTACATGTTGTTTTATAAATCAATATAGGTAAAAAGTGATGAGCCATACATCTTTATCAAATAATACAGACATTCTGCCATCCGATGCCGCTAACGATGTCTATCCATTGGCCTTATCAGCGAGATCTGATACTGAAGCCGCTAGAAAGATTGCACCAACAGTCATCGAAAAGCTTTCGGATCTGTCGCTCTTTAGAATGGGACTGCCAAAGTCATTTGGAGGCTGGGAAGGCAATCCTGTAGAGACGCTCAAGGTCTATGAAACATTGGCTAGCGCTGAAGCTTCTGTCGCTTGGATTACATGGAACAATCATTTAGCTTGTACCTTTGGTAGATTTTTAGACGAAACCAGTATGAAAGAGATATACCACAACCCTGCTCATGTCTACGCCAATTCAGCACGTCCTGAAGGCGTGGCTCATACAGTAGAGAATGGCTACATGGTCTCTGGTCAATGGACCTTGGTATCGGGGTGTGAGTTAGCAGACTGGTTTGTACTACGCTGTTTGGTCGTCTCAGAAGGCTCTCCGACTACCCTAGGTCCAGGAGCAAATCTGAAGCTGTTTTTTATTCCAAAAGAAAAGGTAGAAATCGTTGATACATGGCATGTCGGCGGATTAAATGGCACTGGTAGTCACGATATAGTGCATTAAGTATAAAAATGTTATAAGATAAAACATCTCAACAGATATGATTATTTATCATGACTTACTCACTAGATTATCGCAAACAAGTACTAAAAAGCTTAGAGGATGGCATGACCTTTGCCGAGGCAGCCTCTTTTTATGACATCAGTCCAACCACCATTCAAAAGTGGAAGAAACGGCTGCATAGTAAGAGCACTCGCAATGTTACGCCATCAAAAATACCGGATGATGCACTACGCAAAGACGTTGAGCGTTACCCTGATGACTATCACTATGAGAGAGCAAGACGGTTCAACTGTACTGCCCCAGCCATTTGTGAGGCTTTAAAACGCCTAGGCATCAGTCAAAAAAAAAGACCTTAGAGCATCCAAAAGCATGTCCAATAAAAAGAGCGGCGTATCAGAGTAAGCTTGATAACTTTAAACAGCAAGGTTATCCCATTGTGTATATGGACGAAAGCGGTTTTGAAAGCCAGACCATTCGTCCTCATGGTTATGCACTGATAGGCAAACCCTGTATCGACAGCTACAACTGGCAAGGTAAAAAGCGAACCAACGTCATTGGGGCTCTATATGAAAAGATGCTATTTGCACTGGATTACTTTGAACACAACATTAACAGCGGCATATTCTACGATTGGTGCAAACACACCCTAATCCCAAGCCTTAAAACCAAATGCGTGATTGTCATGGATAACGCTCGGTTTCATAAAAGTAGACGTATCCAAAAATTACTGAACAGGCATGGTCATCGTATCCTATGGCTGCCGCCGTACAGCCCAGACTTGAACCCTATTGAGAAAAAATGGGCTCAAGTGAAGTTTCTACGCCAAGGCTGGATGGAAAATGACTTATCTAAATTGTTTTATGATATTTGCCCTGACCATAACACTTTTATTTTGAACTGACTATATAGTCGTCAAAGATGCTTTTGTAAAAGAAGCATACGCTGTTGGTTTTGATAGCCCTGTTGCCATTGATAATGCATATAGTCGTCTGCCTATTGGCTGTATCAATGCAGCGGGCTGTGCCGCGATGGCACTAGGTGTGTTAAAAGCGGCAACCGATGACTTAATCGATATATGTCTTGAGCGAGTGACGCCAAATAAGAGCCCAGATTTACGTGATCGTGGTACAGTGCAAGCTGCCATCGCAAAGAGTAAAACGCTATTGGCATCTAGACGTTTGCAGTTACATAGTAGCGTTGAAACATTATGGGCAGAATCGCAAAAACAGAACACATTTACTGATGAACAGCTGGCTGATGTGTGGGCCGCGGCCTGTGAAGCAGCAAACGATGCTAGATCCATGCTGTCTGAGGTTTATGCCGTCGCTGGCACTGCCTCACTTTATAAAAAACATCGAATAGAGAGAGCGCATAGAGACATTCATGCCATTTTACAACATGGCATTATTCAACCTCATTGGTTAAACCAAGCGGGCATGGCGTATGTTGGACTGACGCCAAATGGCGCAATGTTTAGAGTATAACTCAAACGCTTTACCATGGTTGACCTGTGCTTAGCGCCTACTTGCTAAAATATTAGTGCGTGTCTTCATGTCAAAAATGCTGATAAAAATGAGATAAATTGCCGTCAAACAAGGAAAAGAGCGCAGATAATATCGAGATATTAACCAGCTATTTGACGATGTTTGGCAAGATTCAGCCATGTTTAGCCCATTGAGATGACTATCGAGTGAATTGAAGACACGCCCCTAATGTCCGTTAAATGTATCAAACACAAAAAAGCAAGACATCGAATGTCTTGCTTTTTTGATCGTGAGCGACTTTAGAGTTTGTTTATCACGCTCATGTCTGCTTAACTATTTATTTTTTAACGTTTTTTATTAGCTATCTTTTTTAACTGTCTTTCATTCTCACCGGCAAAGTAATCTGAACCACCAGCCCTTGTACCCCATCTTGGCGATTGTAGGCATTGATATGTCCTTTATGAGCGGTGACCACCGCATGAACAATTGCCAACCCCAACCCATACCCTCCTGTCTCACGATGACGAGCGGAGTCTAATCGTACAAAAGGCTGAAAAATACGTTCTAAGTCTTTTTCTGCCACACCGTCACCCTCATCTGTGATACTAACCTGAATAGCGGGGACCTGATGATTCATCTCTACTTTTTTGATTTCAGCAATCACTTCTGAATCGGCTGCTGTATGCATAAAGGCATTGCGAATGATGTTTTCAAGTGCACTGTGCAGCTGCTCTTGATTACCTAACACTTCCCACGAGCTATCTAACGATGCGCTAGGCGACTGCCACTGCCAGCTCACATTTTTATGATAAAACTCAAAACACACATCTTGTCCAATCTCGCTGATAAGCTCTGTCATATCCACCATTTCAGTTTCCAAGTTATCAATGGTGTATTGCTGCATTTGTAAAGATTGAATATGAATAATTTGTTCAATCAGCTCATTCATGCGTGCAGATTCTTTATCAATACGATCGAGATAACGGCTGGCATTTGGTGCAAAATCTCGAGTCAACTCAGTTGCTACCTCAAGACGTGCCAATGGTGAACGTAATTCGTGTGAGATGTCACTCAACATCTGCTTACGTGCCAGCTCACTTTCAGCCAAGCGTGTTGATAAGTTAGCCACATCGTTTGCTAATAGACCCAATTCATCATCTCCCATTTTGGACAAATTTGGATAGGTTTGATAATCACCATCAATCATACGATATACGGTGTTTTGTACACGGCGAATACGCCGAGTCAGCGTCCGACTTAGCCAAACACAGACCAATATGCTTAACAAGATAATTAATAATAAGCGTATAGGAAAGTTAGTATATTTCAACTCTACAACATCCGAAAAACGCAGATGGGGACGCAGCTGCACAATAACCGTTTGTTTATTTGGCAAAACAACCGTCACATCAGCGAGTTCTGGGCGACTCTCAGAATCAGCTATTTCGGCACTGGTTGGTATCATCGGTGGAACAAAATAGCTCAGAGGTGACCGCACATTTTTCGATACATCATTGTCCATCTCAGGTAAGCCTGACTGTAATGAGGGCGGCGTTTCTATCTGACCATTTGGTCTAATCTCTTCTCTATCCCGGTAACGCGGAAATATAATGCTACCTTGCTCATCATAGACTCTGACTTGATTCATTAGCCAGCGGTCTTGACGATACAGTTGTTTGACCGCTTCCATATCACCGGCTTTCAGTGCTGCGACCAGTTCCTGACGCTGAACCAACAAACTGTCTACCTGCACATCCATACGAGCGGTGAGCGCTTTTTCACTTAACCAACGCTCTACCATGACAGACAGGATAGAAGTGACCAGAATGGTGGCTAACAGACTCAAAAACAGCCGCCAAAACAGGGTGATCCGCACCTTAAACTTAGGGTTATTCATCGATGATTCCATCATTAAAGTACCAGCTGATAACCTTTACCACGAACTGCTTTTATTGGCTCGTCATGAAACGGTTGAAGTTTTTTACGCAGGCGTGACACATGAACATCGAGACTACGGTCAAAAGGCTGTAACTCACGTTGCAATACATGCTCTGACAGCCACTCCTTACTAACGACCTCGCCTTTTTGTTTGAGAAGCGCCACCAGTAAGTCAAACTCTGTACCCGTCACTTGCAGCTCAACACCATCTATTTGACAGACTCGCTGGTTTTGATCCAAATGCAAGCGACCTTCTGGTAACGGTGTGTGCTCTGACACTGCTGCATTGGTACGTTTGATGACTGCATTAATACGTGCTAGCAGCTCTCGAGGATTACAAGGTTTGGTAATGTAATCATCAGCGCCAAGCTCTAAACCGATGATACGATCAATCTCCTCGCCTTTTGCGGTTAGCATAATGACAGGGATATCAATAATATTCGGTAATTGACGTAGTACACTGAGTCCGTCCATCTTCGGCATCATAATATCCAGCACTAGCAAATCATAAACAGGGGTCTGCGTACTGGCTTTTTTTAGTTTTTTTATGACAGCCTCACCATCATGAACACAGTCACATTGGACGCCATGATTATGCAAATACTCTTCTAATAACTGAGTCAACTCTTCGTCGTCATCACCTAACAATATGTTTGGCATATCTATCTCCTTAAACGTTAAATAGCTTTGTTATTTATATTATCAGGCAATAGCTGATCGGTATTCTATAAATGTTACTTTTCTTAATACTTCATAAATGTTCGTAACCTTCAACTGTCGTAAGATAGCACCTATCAACAGCAAGTATTGTATTTATATTCAACGCTTAACAACAATAATTGCCAGATAAAACGTTAAATATCTATTCAATCAAACCATATGAAGTTAAATAAAGGACGTTACTATGAAAAAGTTACTATTAGGTTCAGCCATCGCATTATCTAGCGTATTTACTGTTACTGCATGTACCAGTGTCAATGCAAACACAGATACCACACCATCAACGACACAAATGCAAAAGCATCACAAAGCTGATATGAAAAAAGGCGGCATGAAAAAAGGCGAGATGAGAGGTCCGTTGTCTAAACTAGACCTTACAGCTGCGCAAAAAACCCAAATCAAAGCCATTATGGAAGCGCAGCATGGTGATCGCAAAACAGAACCTGCACAACATCAAGCAGAGCGTGCGCAAGTAGAGCAACAAATACAAGCATTGACTAATGCTCGCACATTGAATAGTACTGCGGTAAACCGTCTCGCCGATCAGCAAGCAGCGAAAGAAAAACAACGCTTTATTGAACGCATACAGACCCAACATGCGATTGCTCAAGTACTGACTGCTGAGCAGCGTGCGGAACTGGCACAAATGAAAGAAGATCGAAAAAATGATGATGAAGGTCATGGTCGTCCAGACCGTCGTGAGAAACGTGGCGAGCGCCCACAGCAAGGTATGTAATAATTCACTTAAACCACTTTGGAAAAGTGATAGTTTTACCTAGCGATATGCGTATTAAATTAAAAAGCGCCTCTATTAAGTAGAGGCGCTTTTTAAGTATGTGCATTTCAATCGATGATAGTCAAAGAACTCTAAAATAGCTATAAGGATAGATAACGTCATAGTAATTTAGTGGTTCACTGAACTATACCAGTTGCTATACAACCTTAATCAATAGCAGCGAACTCATCTTGCGCCATTGGCAGTAGATTAAACATCATTTTTCCAAGAGCAGTACCATTGCCATCACGATAATATTGCAGCAACTCCTTACTATACTGCCGTGCATCGACACTATTACTGTCATTCGGCACTTGCGCATCATTTGGTAAGTTAGGGAATGCTATATCTTTATTGATAGCGGAATACTGCTGTAAGGCATCTATTACCAAGCCTTTGTCAGATGTGTTGCTAGCAGTGTGTAACGTATTACGCGTATGCTGCCACGCAAGCTTGCCACGTTTATCAAAGCCGTATAACTCTTGCACCGCTGTGTCCGCTCCCATTTCATCTTCTACCGTCTCAACATTGCCATCATTATTCATACTGTTTTTCATTGCAGCCAATGCTTGCTGCACCAGTGCTTTACTGGTAAATGTATCAGTACTAACATCCATGTTTGTGTCGTTTTCTGAGTAAGCTTCATTACTTTTTACCAGTTCAGGGTACTGCTCGGTGATGTGGTTGTAAAATATGCGCATGTAGTCTTGATAAAACTGCTCATAACTCTCAGCACTTTGTAGACGGCGAATCACTTGATCGCTTGCTAGCATGGCAGGTAGTTGATGCTCTGGTAACTTAGGAGACAAAGATACCAACGTATTAGGTGCCACATAGTCAAACTGGCTAACAGGCGCTGCCTCAAACGTGCGATCTAGCGCTTCAAAATGAGCTTTTATCACCTCACTTCCAAACCCTTTTGGCAACGTACCATCATCCAGTGCAACTTTTAGCCACTTGTTTTGCCATGTAGTACCCAGCTTATCATCTAATAATTCTGAATTTAACATTGCAAAATTATCGGCCCACAGATAAATATTGCCGTTTTTAAAATCGATATAAATAGGCTGATTGATACTGCTTTGATGGTTACGTGCTTTATATTGCACACTGGCTAGCATAGTAGCCTTACCAACCATAGGTTGATAGATACCTTGCGCATTGATGGATAATGGCTTTAATAGATAAGCGTCTAGCAATTTCGCTTTTTTAATATCTGATGGTGTTGTTTTATCATAATAGTTATCAAATAGTTGCTGATATGATGGTGGTACAGTGATATCACTATCGTAATCGCTTTCTATCCACGCTTCATAGGCATCTGAACACTCAAGATAAGTGTCTTTGAGTGCTGCTCGCTGGGCATCATACTCTGCGTCCATCACATCATTATTTTGTGTTTGTGCTTGAGCAACCAGATCGGCATACGCTTGATCATGTGTCTCTTCGCAGTATGTGTCCACATAATCTGCCGTAACCAACTCCGCTTGATCTACATTAGTAACATACTGATCGTTGTTAATCTCAAGATTGCCATGATAGCTAAATGATTGACGACGCTGTTTTTTTAGCGCGGTTGCCAATGCTGTTTTGGCTGCTGTTGGCGTTTGCTGTGCCGTAACACTGCTGGACTGACCTAAGCTGGTAGATTGGCAGCCTGTTAATAATAGTGCGCCTGTGATGAATACACTGGTCAATAAAGTATGGTTTTTGATGGTTGACGGCAGACGACCTACGATGGCTTGATGTACTGTTTTCATTTCTTATCCTTAATAAATATGGGCTTGAACGTGACAAGATATATAGTCAGCTCTTCATAATTTTGATACGCTATCAGATTCGCTTAGGCTATTATTTATAGTGCTTTCACTTGGCTTTGTGGTATCCAAACTATATTGAACCGACTATAGTGCTAATAACGCTCTACCAGTTGTCTGTATCATCTTCCGCATCAGTGTAGCCTTCACTATAACCTTCGTTATAGTCATCATAATTACTAGACTCGTACTCTGCCGCATCGCTAGCAGAATCCTCGCTAGCATCAGCATAGTCGTTGTCATAATCATAGCGGGCGTAACGAGCCTCTTGCAGCCTATCTCCTTTTTGACGTTGCTCTGCAATCCAAGCATTGCCATCGATAGCAGGTGTTGCATTATCACCAAACGACTCGGCCAATAACGGGGTCAACGCACTCTGATTAAAGCTGGCTTTATCATAGCGGACTTGATTGATTGCAGTGGTTGTAGAACCAAGAAAATCACTGCCCATATTTATACGTTGCTGCTTAGCAAGTAGTCGATCTGAGCTGTCTAAGTAATAGTAATTTGTCTGATTGAACGAAATTGGACCAATGGCCTCAATCACTTGCAATAGCGCACCCACATCTGCACTTTGATAACCTTTATTATAGAGCTGCAACTTTTCAATGGCAGCTTTTAGCATGGCGCCATCAGGGTATTTCTCTGGATTGGTATCGATATACTCTTGTAACGACTGCGTCATATACTTTAGAAATTTACCAATCATCTCACCGCTTTGCTGACTACCAAAATATACTTTTACCGCTCGGCTAGCACCGACTTCTTTGGCAAACGCATCATCACTAATATCGACTGCACTAAAGTGCTCAGGTGCCAGCTCCGCCATACTGTCTTGTATAGCAGCAATCGCTGCATCATAGACCACTGCTGGTGGTAGCTGCTCAGTGATACTATCAGGCAAACCAAAACTGACCGTATGTGACGCCATCTCGTTCGGTAGTGGCGTGTTTTCGGGAGTGGCCATCGCCACGATAGGCATAATAACTGAAGGATCAACCGTGACATTACTGTTGTTAAAATCAAACGCGAGCGGTATTTGTACTGATGAGCTTATCGTCGGCGTCACATAGTCGTAGCTATAGACGCTTTGTAGTTGTCGCTGCTGAGGTTTGTACTGACTCACACTACTAAAAAACAGATTTTTATAATGATAAGCATTGGACGCTGCTATCTGCTCAGGGGTTCGGTGGAGCATGTTAAGCATTTGGCCCAATGCGCCTGAGGCTGACGTAGGAGGAAACTCGTTTGTTGTACCAGTCATTTCTGCTTGCTGTTTTGCCATCTGCATGGCTTCATATTGCTCTGCCATGCTTTTTGGGTTTAGTTCTGATAACTTTGAAAGAGCGCTGTCCGATTCATAATCATCGCTAGCATAAACTCCTTCATCATAGTCACTGCGGCTATAACCATATTCATCATAACCGTCTCGATCATAGCCATCTTCATCGTAGCCGTACTCATCATAACCGTATTCGTCGTAGCCATACCAGTCATAACCGTTTTCGTCATAGCCGTTTTGATCGTAACCTTCATCATCATATGCAATGTCATCTGACTCATCAGCATATTCTTCGATGACGACTTCATCTGCAGCATCGACATAGCTGTCATAATCTGATTCATAATAATCATCATCTGAGTAGTCCGAATCATAGCTTGAGTCATAGTCGTCTGACATCTCTTTGCTATACGCATAAGTTTCTAAAACGGTTCTTAGCAAACTACTAGCGCCAGCATCGATACTATCAGGATCAATAAAAGGGGCGGTTTGATAATTGGCTTGCGAAACGGATACATGCTCGGTCGCCAGATGCTGGCGAATGGCCGTCATCAAATGCGTTTTGGCTTGGTTCTCAGTGCTAGGATTATTTTCTTGGTCAAATAATTGTGCATAGCGTTCAGACTTGGCATTTAAATCGGCATTAAATGCACGGCCCTGTGCTTGGCTCTGCGCAGGATCTGCAATCTCAAAATCAATCACCTTGCCTGATACCGCAGCATTTGATGAAGCCATCGACGTTGATTGACAACCTGCTAGCAAAGTCATCGCGCCCACGGATAAAATCGCACAGCTAGACATTTTTATTAACTGACGCTTGCCTGTACTCGTTGGCTGATGCGCTGATGATTGAGACAAAAGTGGCTGTTTGCTGTTATGAAAAATAGGCGGTGACATGAAATTCCCTTAGTCTAAGCTGATAAACAATTGTAAATATATAATGAATAGCGTCATTTATATCACAAAACATTACTAGCTAGCTATAATAGCGCAATTATTCATTTAATTTCCACAAATCATTGGGCTTCATCATAATATTTATGTAATAGACGCTAAAAACATCATCATGTTCGACCGCACGTTACCTTCTCGATAATTAGCTGCCATAGCAAGATGAAAAAAATATCTTTTAAAGCTGTTATTTTTAGTATTTTTATAGACATATGTAGGTAATATCTTCCTATTCTCATGCTATCCTGTTATTTTTCGTGACATACCTTTTCTTAGTCTATCTGTTTTTAAAATACAGCCTTACTGATTAACGTCTCATATAAAAAGGACTTTGCCATGCAGCCCTCATCCTCTGACCATCAAACCACTCAACTGTCTAAACAAAACTTCAGTACACTACTCAAATCCAGCACTCTACTCATCACCAGTACATTATTGCTATCTATATCAGCTCATGCGCTTGAACCCGTGACACCAAAACCCACTGATTCGATAAATAATACGTCTATCAATACCAGCGCAATCAACCTCGATATTATGACCGACAGTCCTACTCTGCTGTCCGAAACCAAACGCATTACACCTAGCAAATCAAGCACTCTCACTGCCACTACTAACATTGCCACTACTAACACTGCCAACAGTACCAATAACGAGCAAGCCATCTATTCTGCCGATGCGATTCATCACCCTGTTTGGGCAAAAAATGGCATGGTCGCTACGCAAGAAGCGCTCGCCTCAAATATTGGTTTAAAAATCTTAGAAGAAGGTGGTAACGCTGTTGATGCAGGCGTCGCAGTTGGCTTTGCTCTAGCCGTCACCTTACCTCGTGCTGGCAACATCGGCGGTGGTGGGTTTATGATGATTTATGATGCCAAGCAAGACAAGACCGTGGCACTCGATTACCGTGAAAAAGCACCCAGTAGCGCCACTCGCGATATGTACCTCGATGAAGAAGGTAACGCTGTTAGCGACTTGTCTCGCTATCATGGCTTGGCTGTCGGTGTGCCAGGTACAGTCGCAGGACTGCTCAAAGCGTTGGACGAGCATGGTACGATGAGCCGCGGACAAGTCATGGCACCAGCGATAGCACTAGCAGAGGACGGTATAGAAGTGACGGCTGGATTGGCTGAGTCACTCACCGCTCTCAGTGATCGTTTGCAAAAGTGGCCCAGTACCAAAAAGGTGTTTTTTAAACCAGACGGCAGTGCCTATCAACCAGGAGAACGCTTAAGGCAGCCAGAGCTTGCCCGCTCGCTAAAGCTAATTGCCGCACAAGGGCCTGATGGGTTTTATAAGGGTGAAACGGCGCAAAAACTGGTCAAAGCGGTCAATGAAGCAGGTGGCCTAATGAGCTTGCAGGATTTGAGCGATTATCAAGCGATCGCCCGTGAGCCGGTCAAAGGCAACTACCGTGGTTATGAAGTGGTCTCAATGCCGCCGCCTTCTTCTGGTGGTATTCATATCATTCAGATTTTGAATATTTTAGAAGGCTATCCACTCAAAGACTACGGACAAAACAGCGCGCAGACCATCCACTTAATGGCTGAAGCGATGCAATTGGCTTATGCAGATCGAGCAGAGTACTTAGGTGATGCTGACTTTATCGATGTGCCTGCCAGCGGTCTTACCTCTCAAGCCTATGCTGACAAGCTGCGCGCCTTAATTGATCCAAACAAAGCCACACCAGCGGCGACCATCAAAGCCAATAATCCACTGCCCTACGAAAGCGATCAGACCACGCATTTCTCTATCGTCGATAAAGATGGCAATGCGATAGCCAATACTTATACGCTAAATTTCTCTTACGGCACCGGTCTCGTCGCTGACGGTACAGGGATTTTACTCAACAATGAGATGGATGACTTTTCGGCCAAGCCTGGTGTGCCAAACGGTTATGGCCTATTAGGCGGTGAAGCCAATGCTGTCGAAGCCAATAAACGTCCCCTATCCTCGATGAGTCCAACCTTTGTGTTCAAAGACAGTAAGCCTTATATCGTCACAGGTAGCCCAGGTGGTAGCCGTATCATCACCACCGTCACCCAAATCCTCTCAAACGTCATCGACCATGATATGAATATCGCTGAGGCCACCCATGCCCCGCGCATTCATGACCAATGGCTGCCTGATGAAATTCGAGTCGAAAAAGCATTGAATATTGATACTGTCAAAAAGCTTGAGTCAATGGGACACACGGTCAGTCCAAAATCTGCCATGGGTTCGACGCAGTCGATTATGATTACGCCAAACGGTGTTTACGGCTCGTCTGATCCACGTATCGTTGATGCGGCTGTGGTGGGGTATTAATAGCAACAGGATATAATTATGAAATCAATAAAACTAGCTTTACTCCTAACCAGCATGTTAGGCCTCACCGCCTGTATCGATTTGGGTGCGCGGTTTATGTATGAACAAGACTATTTAGAAGATGACTCTGGCAATGCAGTAGGAGAATGTACCACAGAGATCAATCCAGCAACAGACAGACTTCTTTTTTCTCCAATAATCAAAAGTTGGGCAAAAAGATACTGGGAAGACAACAACTTGCCTAAAGGTACACTGTATTTTATCTGTGACGGAAGCACACCCTTATTACCAAAGGACTGTCAAGGAAACGAGCTGACCACACCGCAGCTGCGTCGCTATTGGAAAAAATATGATTTGCCTATAAGTACTTATGAATTTAATTGCAGAAACGGTGTACCTAGTGTACCAGCCGATAGTTAGCTACTAATTCAGTACTGTAGCGATCAACTAATTTAGGGCAGATGATATGAGGTTTAGTTTATAACCCAAATATCTAAAAGATTTTCACCCTTAAACAAAACTAGAGCAAAACACCTTATGAAAACATCATACCTCATCGCCGGTGGACTCACCGCATTGCTATTAACAGGCTGTATAGATAATATAGCGGGAATTAATAATTCAAAGCCTGATGAATACATTCTGAATAGTAAAGGTGGCTGGGCATTACACTGTCGTACTAACCAACCGTTAGGCAGTGATGGTACAAATTTTTGGGATTACAATAATCTACCTCATGGTACGGTAGACTATGTCTGTAAAGAAGGTAGAGCCTACCTACCTGGGCAAGCACCCAATTGCGATGTACAAACTGGCTTTTGTCCACCCGACAAAGATACCAAAAAATGCTTTTCTTATGACATGGGCTCATATTACTATAGTAAAGAATGTAAAAAAGAAGACAGCCTTAGTGGTTATTGGCAAGGTGATAAATGGATGAATAGAGAGGGTAACGCCGAGAATCCAATCTGGGTTGAAGGCGAATGGGCTGGATTATAATTCAAACCTCTAAAAGCCTTTTACCCCTAAACAGAACTATAATTCTTTCTGAATATTTCATAAACAACCGCTTTCATCGTTAAAGATGTCAGCGGTTATTTATTGAAATAGAAATAGCACGTATCTAACGAATACTTCCAACCTTATTACTTCGCCCAATACCTTTGAATCAGTGGTTGTCTGCAGCAAATAATGCTATTATTAACGACCTGATTTGGAATACGCAAATACGATTATTAACGTATTTGCACACCAAATTAAAGACTTAAATTATTGATAATAAAAAACTTATTTATTATCAGCCTATTTTCCGATCGTATCCGTAAGAGTCCTCTATGGCATTTGTACACCTTGGCATTCACAGCGAATATTCAATCACTGACTCTATCGTGCGTATCAAGCCGTTAGTCAAGGCTGCTGCGGCCGATAATCAGCGCGCGCTTGCTTTGACCGATTTATCCAACCTTTATGCCACGGTGAAATTCTACCGTGCCTGCCTAAGCGCTGGTATCAAGCCAATCATCGGCAGCGAAGTCATCATGGAAAATGAAGACACGCGATTGACACTGTTAGCGATGGACAATGAAGGCTATCAAAATATCACCCGTATTGTCTCACTAGGCTTTACCGAAGGACGTGCCGATGATGCCAACCATGGTGTGCCCGTTATCAAGCGCCATCATATCTTAGAACATGCGGCAGGTGTTATCGTACTATTTACCGAAAAATCCGATGTCGGTCAGGCACTGGTCAGCTCAATGCCAGAAAAAGCCGATGAGCTGCTGACAGAGTGGCAGTCGCAGTTTTCTGATCGGTTATACTTTGCTATCAAACGCACCAATCGCTCAGGTGAAGATACCTTTATTAAAGCAGCTATTCACTCAGGTGCCAAACACAATATGCCTATTATCGCCCATAATGATGTGCGGTTTTTGGAGCAAGATGATTTTGATGCCCATGAAGCGCGAGTATGTATCGCAGGCTCTTATGTACTGGCTGACCCAAATCGTCCAAAGACCTATTCTGATGAGCAATACCTCAAAACTCAAGAGCAAATGGCACAGCTATTCGCTGATATTCCTCAGGTAGTTGATAATACATTACGCCTAGCCAGTCGTTGCAATGTGACCTTGACGCTGGGTATTAATGTCTTACCCGATTTTCCTGTACCTGAAGGTGAGACGATTGAATCATTTTTTCGGGCAGAGTCGATACGTGGCTTGAATAATCGCTTGGATAAGCTTTTTCCTGTTGAAGAACGTACTGAACATTGGAACGATTTTCGCCAGAAGTATGATGAGCGCTTAGAGTATGAGCTTGGCATTATCCTCTCGATGGAGTTTCCTGGTTATTTCTTAATCGTTATGGACTTTATTCGCTGGGCAAAAGCCAATGGCGTACCTGTTGGACCGGGTCGTGGTTCCGGTGCAGGATCCTTGGTCGCTTATGCGCTAAACATCACCGATCTTGACCCTATCCACTACGATTTATTATTCGAGCGCTTCTTAAACCCTGAGCGGGTATCGATGCCCGATTTCGATATCGACTTTTGTATCGAAGGCCGTGACCGAGTCATTGACTATGTGGCGCAAACCTATGGTCGTGACGCAGTCTCGCAGATTATCACCTTTGGTACCATGGCCGCAAAAGCCGTGGTACGTGATGTGGCGCGTGTACAAAGCAAGTCGTATTTCCTTGCCAATAAAATATCCAAGCTTATCCCCAAAACTCCGGGTATCACGCTGAGTCAAGCGCTCGAACAAGAGCCACAGCTCAAGGACTTGATCTCTAATCCTGACAATATGGATTATGAAGATGCCATCGAAATTTGGGAGATGGCCATCAAACTAGAAGGCGTCTGCCGAAACGTTGGTAAACATGCGGGTGGCGTACTGATTGCCCCGCATAAGATTACCGACTTTAGCGCCATCTATTGTGATGATGAAGGTCACCGTGTCAGCCAGTTTGACAAAGACGACGTCGAGGCCGTTGGTCTGGTGAAGTTTGACTTTTTGGGTCTGCGCAACCTAACCGTCATTGATGCTGCCGTTGAGAACATCAACTTACGCCGTGCCAAAGAAGGCAAAGACGCATTAATCCTAGAAGATTTGCCGTTAGATGACAAAAAAGCCTATAAGCTACTGCAAGATGCCAAGACCACTGCTGTCTTTCAGTTAGAAAGTATGGGTATGAAAAAGTACCTCGCCAAACTACAACCGACCAATATCGAAGATGTCATCGCCATGTGTGCGCTATATCGCCCCGGTCCGCTAGATGCCGGCATGGTAGAGATGTATATCGACCGTAAACATGGTCGCGAGGAAGTCATCTACGATCATCCCAATCTTGAGCCAATACTAGAAAACACCAACGGCGTTATTGTCTATCAAGAACAGGTCATGCAGATATCACAGGTCATGGCTGGTTATAGCTTGGGCGGTGCTGATATGCTGCGCCGTGCAATGGGTAAAAAGAAACCCGAAGAGATGGCCAAACAGCGCGATATCTTTGTCACTGGTGCAACCTCACAAGGCATCGATGAAGTCACCTCAGGTGGCGTATTTGATTTGATGGAAAAATTCGCTGGTTACGGCTTTAACCGCTCGCATTCTGCCGCTTATGGTGTATTGGCGTATCAAACCGCTTACCTCAAGCAATACTACCCTGCCGAGTTTATGGCAGCGGTACTGACTTCAGATATGAACAACACGGACAACGTCGTATTCTTTATCAATGACTGCCGTGAAAATTTTGAGTTAACCGTTGTCAATCCATCCGTGAACCGTAGTGAATGGCATTTCGTCGCTGATACGCCGACCAATATTATTTATGGTCTTGGCGCGATTAAAGGCGTGGGTGAAGGTGCTGTTGAATCTATCGTCGACGCACGCCGCCGCGAAGGACCATTCAGAGACTTATATGACTTCTGTCGCCGCGTAGACATCAAAAAAGTCAATAAGCGCACGCTTGAAGCACTGGTCAGTGCAGGCTGCTTTGATGACTTTGCAGCGACATTGCGACCTGACTTGCCAGCCGATGAAGCATACGAGATTCGCGGTGCGCTGATGAGTCAGTTGCCAAGTGCGGTACAAGCGGCTGAACAAGACCGTCAAAACCGTGAAATCGGTATGATGGATTTGTTTGGTGAGATGGATGGTGTGGTCGCCGCGCCACCATTAGTCATGACACCAGAGCTAATCTGGGGGGACAAACACCGCCTAAAAGCTGAAAAAAACACTTTAGGGCTGTATTTGACAGGTCACCCTATCAACGAATACCTAGATGAACTAAAACGCTATACCTCAGGCACGCGTCTTGATAAGCTAACCGATACTGGTTATAACGGCATCTGTTATTTTGCAGGATTGATTATCGATATCGCCAACTTTGGTACTCGCAACGTCATTACCTTAGACGATGGCACATCACGGTTAGAGGTTAGCTGCTATGCGGAGCGCTTTAACCGCGTCAAAGACCAGCTAAAAGTCGACGAAGTGGTCATTATCAAAGGCAGTATTCGTGAGCGTGACGGTCGCCTCTTTGCCCGTCTTGATAGTGCCATGAGCATGGTTGATGCGCGCTTGCGCTGGCTCAAAAAGATCAGCATTAAAGTTCACGGTAGCGATATCAATTTGCTCACACGTATGCAGCCTCTGCTGAAATCTGCACAAGCTGACATCATACCAGCACCGCGCTTGGCTTATAACAGCGAGCAAGATGAGCAAGACAGTAATAGTGGCGGCAACGGCGCTTACGATCCTGCCATGGGCGGCAGTCTATACGATGAAAACGGCAATGATTTAACGGCTATGAGTAATGGCAGTCATACTGATCAAGGTTATACTGACAATGCTCTGAGCAATACCGACGCCTCTATTAATGACAACTGTCTACCACTTGGACTAAGTATTTATGCAGAGTTTGGTATTGCCAATGTTGCTCTATCCGAGCATTGGCGTATTTATCCCAACGATGACAACTTACAACAACTGAAAACTATGATTAATGAAGACAACTTACACTTTCATTATAGTTAGCATGTGTTAAACCCACCTCAACCCTTATTGCTTTAACTTTTAACAATTGGATATAAAAAATGGACGAAATTATCAACGATGAGCAGTTTGAAGACATGCGTGACTTGCTCGAAGAAGATTTTGCCGACTTAATACAAGTCTATCTTATAGACAGTAAGAAACGTGTCGCAGCACTAAAAACGGCTCAGCAAGAAAACGACCATGCTAACGGCTATGAGACCGCTCATGCTCTAAAAGGCGCTAGCGCTAATTTAGGCGCTAGCGCTAATTTAGGCGCTGCGAAATTGGCCAGCTTAAGCAGTCAATTACAAGAGCGCTGCCGTGAGCGTACGATTGGCGAACAAGCCACACTTATTGAAAACATCTCAATCGCGCTGCAAAACGTTGAGCAAGAAATCAATCAACGCTTGGGGCTATAAATGAGTAACAGTTCTCCATCAGCTCATGGTGTGAATGACTATCTGTCTGCTGTACAAGTCGTCATGGTAAATACAACGCTACCTGCCAATATTGGCTCGGCAGCACGGGCGATGCACACCATGGGGTTGTCGCGTTTGACGGTCGTTGATCCTAAATTGCCAATTGATGAGACGAGTGTCTCTCATGCAGCAGGTGGCAATGAGCTACTGGCATCAGCGACCATCGCACCTAGCCTTGAATCTGCTATTGCAGACTGTCAGCTCGTGTTCGCAGCGAGTAGTCGTAGTCGTCATTTGCCGCGCCCTGTGGTGAACCCTACCCAAGCGGCAAAAATCATGTTTGATTTTATGGATCAGCAAGCAAGTACGACTAGTAGTAAACCAAATATTGCTATCTTATTTGGTCGTGAAGATCGCGGCTTGACCAATGAAGAGTTGGCTTATGCAGATTATCATATTCAAATCGATGCCAATCCTGCTTATCCTGTGCTCAACGTTGCATCAGCGGTACAAGTAATCGCCAGTTTTATCTTTGCATACGCGCAAACGCACTTAAATACAACTGATAACAGTCTAGATGCTGATATAAGTACAACCGTCGAACCCATGATGGACGTTCATCTGCGTCAACAATGGGACGAGCCTGCGATTACCCAGCAGCAACTACAACAGCTGACTCAGCGTATGACAGAGCTGATGGTTCAGCGCGGTCTGGCAGATAGTGAGCACTTAAAATCATTGCCATCGCGCCTGTCACGACTGGGCTCGCGTGTACAGCTCGATCAAAAAGAGTATCAATTACTGAGTGCATTGATTGCCAAGCTGTCAAAAGACTAGCTATATTATCTAACACGCCCTAAATATAAAATCGATACTCACAAGCTCATATGAATTGATGGGTTTGTGAGTATTTAATAGCTCATCACTACAGTCAGTCCTATATAAATCGGATACGGCGTCAGGCTCGCTTAGCCTACCACTTGTAGTACTTTCACTCGCCTACCTTGTATCCAAATTATCTTGAACCGACTATATATTTTATCGTGTAAAACTGCTATAACTTAAAAGACCTTAGTGTAAGTACAACCTAATATTTATGCAGACTTAATAACGATTAAAATCTAATAACTATAAATTACAGATATCGCTGTTCACCAGTGACACTCTACTGACAAATAGATAGGACGCTTTATGTCATTGCCAACCAAATTATTCAAATCACTTATTAGTATCAAAAAAGACCTAAAAGAAGACATAAATGCGGTATTCAAACGTGACCCTGCGGCGCGCAACAGCCTCGAGATCATATTGACCTACCCTGGCATCCATGCGCTCGTCCTACATCGCGGGGCGCACTGTCTTTGGAATAACGAACAGAAACTGGCCGCACGTGTGGTCTCTTATGGCTCACGTATCATCACTGGTATTGAGATTCATCCTGCTGCCAAGATTGGCAAACGATTTTTTATTGATCATGGTGTCGGCGTCGTCATTGGTGAAACGGCTGAGATTGGCAACGATGTCACCTTATATCATGGCGTCACCCTTGGCGGCGTATCATGGAATAATGGCAAACGTCATCCCACGCTAGAAGATGGCGTGACCGTTGGCGCTGGTGCAAAAGTATTGGGCCCATTTACGGTGGGTAAAAATGCCAAAATCGGCTCAAATGCGGTCGTGGTAAAACCGGTACCAGCAGGCGCTACGATGGTCGGTAATGCAGCTCGCATGATATCGGATCATCATGATGAAAAAGGCAATCCAATTACCGAAAAATCACCAGACGCTAAGTCACAAGAAAAAATAGCGACCTCAAAACAAGCTACTGCACGCGATACAGCATTTCAGGCTTATGGTATTGATCCAACCTCACAAGACCCTGTTGCAGAAGCATTTGCTAAAATGCTAGAACACATTCAGCAGTCAGAAAACCGCCTCGATCAATTACAAGCTGCTATGTGCAAAATCGATCCTAGTTTTTGTAAAAAAGAATATGACAAATTGTGCTTAGAAGAGTTCGATGTGATTGGTAAAGATGAGGCTGATTAGAAAACTGAAAATGGCTAGATTACAATATATTAAAACAAGAGTTTTTAGCGCTTGTATGGTAAGTCTACTATTTTATATATCTAGTCATGCCATAGCATCTAATAACGATAGCCCAAACCATTACATAGAAGTAGATGTTGAGTCTTTAGTAACGAAATCTACTCTTGAGTGTGATTCTGTTTATAGACAGAACATCGCTGGTATTGCTTTTGCCTTGCAAGAAAGCACTGTGAATCGTATATCTCAGAATCAGTTTGCTATAGGTAATGACTACAAGATTAACGGCGTCAAACTAATAAGCACAACATACAAAAAATCTGAACAACAACGCACCGTAAATATGGATGTCGATTTTACTAAATTTGGGGTAAGAGTACTTCGTATTTCAAGCTTTGTGTATGATGGTGAAGCTGAAGGCTTTGGTTATTACTTTATTTTGAAAGGTAAGCCATCAATGAACAAAAGCTTTTTAGAGCAAGAAAATATCGACATTGATTTAGCCATGAAGACAAAAGGCGGCAATACCCGAATCCCTTGCGTCATAGCAGGCTAAATGGTTCACATCGCTATGGTA
>NZ_JBQSXG010000008.1:0-49552 GCF_052378005.1 Psychrobacter sp. AOP31-B2-9 | reverse complement strand
ATTCAAAATAAAGACAGTTGGACCGACAACCAAAATGAATAATAAGAAAATGACAGCCAAGTAAAAGTTAATGTTAGAGAGCTTTTGGATGCCGCCTTTTAGCCCTTGATAGGCGCTATAAGCAAAAATTATAGTCGTGACTAATAACACGACAATCTGCATCGTGGTGTTACGTGGCAAACCAAATAGATTGTATAAGCCTTCATTGATCAGTGGAGATGCCAGACCGAGCGTTGTGGCGCCACCACCAACCATGCCGAAGATAAATAACACATCTAATAGCTTGGCCCAGTTGCTGCTTGCTAGCTTTTCGCCCAATAATGGCATGAGCGTTTGGCTAACTTTGAGTACCGGTTTTTGACGCACATAATAAAAATAAGCGATAGCCACAGCAGGTACCAAGTAGATAGACCAAGCCACGGGCCCCCAGTGAAAAATCCCGTAGGTAGTCGCCCAGCGTATGGCGTCAGGTGAGCCGCCAGGTAAATTAAAAGGAGGACCTTGATAATAGTAAGCCCACTCAATCAGACCCCAATAAAGGATACTGGCACCAATACCACCACAAAATAACATGGACGCCCAAGAAGAATCTGAAAACTCAGGTGTTTCTTCTGGGCGGCCTAGTTTGATCTTACCGATATCAGATATCACGATGTAGATCACAAACATTATGGATAGCGCGCCGAATGTGAGATAAGCAAAGCCAAAGTTATCTACTACAAAGCTGCGGGCTATGCCTACCCAAGCCTTGCCCTGCTCAGGGAACAGTATCAAAGGTATGGCGATACTAAACAGGATGACTAGCACCATAAAGAAAGTGAATTTATCGATACGGGTGTCAGGTACGTGGTCAGGACGCCACTGTGGTACTGACATACCGACATCAAACGTACCTAAGTGCGGAGGCTTGTGATGCTTTGATCGTGCTTTTACATAATCTGGTAGGTATTCTTTCGAAGATTTGCTTGTGCCCTTATTTGGTTTTTGGTTGTCTTGATCATGATCAAGGTTGTTCATTTTTTTCTCCATAATGTGACGTTACTGTTTTAGCTTTCTCAGCGCTCCTAGGGTTAGAAATTCCTTTTTTTTGTACGTGTTATATAGCCCATGACAAACATTCGGCTATTCGAAAAATCATCGTCGTCTACAGCGCCTGACCAGTTAAATACTACTAGGCAGGCGCTATTAGATGATTGCCAATTTAATCGTTATTGCTGATTAATTAAAAGCAGATTGACTAAAAGCGATCAACTAAGAGTAGATTGGCTATAGTATAGTAACGGTAAATGAGAGGTTTTGTTTGATTAGTTTCATATATCACTCTAATCAATAAGTTTTAGTTTTCCTTAACACTGGTCTTTTAATCGGTTGTTTTCCTGCTTTGGTGCTCCATGAATTTAAATATTTATGCATAACTGTTAATAATCGAACATCTAATAGCCAATAGAGGGCGTAAACTTGTTAAAATAGGGCACCAATTTATCTATTGATGGACATCGATTTATGACCACAACTGCTGCCACTCCTACTATTAAAGAAGACCGCATCTTAATTCTCGATTTTGGCTCGCAATACAGTCAGTTAATCGCTCGCCGTGTGCGCGATTCTGGGGTGTTTTGTGAGATGTTCCCTTATGATATCGATGCTCAGCGCATCATCGATTTTGGCGCAAAAGGCGTTATCCTATCGGGTGGCCCTGAGAGCGTCCATGCTGAAGACAGCCCACGTATCAACGACGCTGTGTTTGATTTGAGTGTGCCAGTACTGGGTATTTGCTACGGTATGCAAGCGATGGCAGATCGTTTCGGTGGGCAGGTTCATGCCAGTGATATCCATGAGTTTGGCGCAGCGACGATCAATATCGATGGTACCTCTACCTTGATCGATGGCATTGAAGACGCTGCTGGCACGCTCAATGTCTGGATGAGTCATGGTGATAAGGTTATCGAAGCGCCTAAAGGCTTTGACATCGTGGCTAGCACGCCAAGCTGTCCGATTGCGATTATGGCCAATGATGACAAGCAATATTACGGTCTACAGTTCCATCCAGAGGTAACGCATACGCTACAAGGTCAGGAATTGCTTGGTCGTTTCGTTCATCAAATCTGCGACTGTGCAGGCGACTGGACGCCAGACAATATCGCTGATATGCGTATCGCCCAGCTAAAAGAGCAAATCGGTGACAAGCAAGTATTGCTAGGTCTATCGGGCGGTGTCGATAGCTCAGTTGTTGCAGCGTTATTGCACAAAGCCATTGGCGATCAGCTGACTTGTGTATTCGTCGATAATGGTCTATTGCGTCTGCACGAAGGCGATCAAGTCATGCAAATCTTTGCCGAAAACATGGGCGTAAAAGTCGTGCGTGTTGATGCAGAAGATTTGTTTTTAAATGCGCTAGCGGGCGAGTCTGATCCAGAAAAGAAACGCAAAATCATCGGTAAAACCTTCATTGACGTATTCGCGGATAGCGCGCGTCAAGTGAGTGAGCAGAGCGATGGTAAAGTCGTTGAATTCTTAGCACAAGGTACGATTTATCCAGATGTCATCGAATCCGCTAAATCACATCAAGGCAAAGCGCACGTGATCAAGAGCCATCACAACGTAGGCGGTTTGCCAGATGACTTGGCATTCAAATTGATTGAGCCGTTACGTGATTTGTTTAAAGACGAAGTGCGCAAGCTTGGTATCACGCTTGGCTTACCAGCCAAAATGATCTATCGCCACCCGTTCCCAGGTCCAGGTTTGGGCGTGCGTATCCTTGGCGAAGTCAAAAAAGAATACGCTGACGTGTTACGTTTAGCTGATGCGATATTTATGCAAGAGCTTGAGCGTTCAGGCTGGTATGACAAGACGGCACAAGCATTTGCGGTATTCCAACCGATCAAATCAGTGGGCGTGGTCGGTGATGGCCGCCGTTATGCATGGGTCATCGCGCTACGTGCGGTCGAGACGGTAGACTTTATGACCGCTCGCTTTGCGCATCTGCCGTATGATTTGATCGAGACGGTATCGAACCGCATTATGAATGAAATCGCTGAAGTATCACGTGTGACTTATGATGTGTCGAGCAAGCCGCCTGCAACGATTGAGTGGGAATAAGCTGTTTAAGTATTCTAAACGGTAACTTTGTTAACCTCGCTAGATGTACAAACACGTACTATCTGCGCTCGGTTGCCTTGTTACCATCTTAGACTACGTAAACTTATCTAATAGTTTTTCAACTCAAATTTTTTGAGTTGATATACAACTTATCGTCGATAAAAACACTCAACTTGGTTGGGTGTTTTTTTTGGTTCAAATAAGTAGGTAGCTAAGAAGATTATAGTTTTCCATTGAACATTTGTTTTTATTATCTATAATGTAGTCGACTTTAATTGGTTTTCTTTGCCTGTCATTACAGGCGCAGGATGCTAGAAAATTTATATTTATTAGAACTAAGGGCTAAAATGCTTTGTAACAGCTGCAATCAAGAAAACGCAAACGAGTCAGCTTTCTGCTCAAGTTGTGGTCACAACCTTTCTGACACTCAAGGACAAACACCGCCACCGCTTACTGCCGTCAATATCTCAAAAGATGCGCAAAGCCCACAAAACACATTATCTTATGACTCTGAGACAGCTGATACTTTACTAGCTGCCTTTGTCGGTGAACGGTATGATAGTTTTTACCGTGCCAAATGGTTTAAGGATAGTGAGCCACGCATAGAAGTCAATAAGGATGGTTCGAGCATTCATAGTTTTAATATTGCTGGACTTCTTTTGGGAGCATCTTGGTTGTGTTATCGTAAAATGTACCTAGAAGCCTTTTGTATTGTAGTTGGTATTAATGCGGTCGACTTGGTTCTAATGTATATGCTTGGTATGGAAACCTATAACTCTATTGGTCAAACCAGCTTTTTTATCGGATGGGCTGTACTTACAGGTATGTTGGGTAATTATTTTTACTTTAGTCATAGCGTTAGAAATATAAAAACAGTTATGAGAGGTACAGCAGATCCAGCTACGCTTGAACAGGCGTTAGCGGAAAAAGGTGGCACGTCATGGGTTGGCGCAATGGTGGGTAGTATATTGGTGGTATTACTATCAATGGCTATATCCTACTTATTTGCCCCTGATTGGTTTTGGTTGGTGTAGTTTGTCTGATAAATAAAGATAGTGCCAAATTAAAAAGGTGGACAACTAACGATGAACTCATTAACACAAGCATTCGATTTGGAACTAACGGATAAAGATCATGGACAAGGTTGGGCCTTTGGCCGCCCAGTCGGCATCACTACAGATCAATGGCCACGAAGTAGAATACACGGTCTACCGATGGCGCATTTATGGACGATATTAGTGCCTGAAGCGTATCGGGTAAAAGGTAAAGATCTTGTGGCCATCTCTTTTTTTCAAGCGGAAGATGCCTTTGAAGATAGGGTGGATGGTGTTGAAGACATGCTTACTAATTCTACCGAGATGAATAATATAGATGCTAATGAATTTTGGGCGTCATTGAGTTGTTACGTCAACCATCGCCATCCTCAAGAAACCTATCTGGAAGATATTATTGGTGGTAGTTGGGCATTGATTTGGCTGACCAAGGATGAGTTTGAAGGTAAGTCCACACCGCTGCCTAATAAAGAAAATAGTATACATCCAGACTATGAGGTAGATGAGTGGGGTAGTACCTGTTTCGCCAAAGATGCACCTGCTCAGTTTATTCAGCACGTTGTCCGAACAGATGATCCTAATGTTGGAAAGGTGCTCGATGAGTGGCCAAATGAAGATGATGTGAACGCCTATATTCCGATGTTCTCTGAAAAAGGGGAGGCGTTAAAGCTTAATAGGTTTCATGCAAAAAACCACTTTGGCGGTACGGCTAATCCCATTCAGGGCATGCCAGAATTTAGCCCTTTTTATATTGAATTTGAAGAAGAGTTTGGTGATGCCAATATGGGTGGTGGTAATGGCCAAATTGATTTGCTGAATGATCAGTTTGACTGGGCGTGTGGTTAGGTGTTGGTAGTGTAGAAATAGTTGCATTTAATCGTAAGTCATCCGCTCCATATTAATTTCATCCTTATTTCATCTTACTTATAACAGACTCACGCTAAGATATTAGCAATATTTAAACCCAGTGTGAGACTGTTATGACAGCAAAAAATAAAAAATACGTCACATATCTTGTCCTATTTATTCTCTCGATAAGCTTGTTTAATTCTCCCTATTTTGGCAGCTTTGGGCCGATTTTAAGTCTTCTAACTCTGCTATTTTTTCTAATTGCTGGGTTACTATTCTCGGTTTTAAATATATTTAGCAAAGGATATAAAAAGCCATCTTCTTATATGCCTTTAGCGATATTTCCCATAGTTACTGTGATTGCACTTTATCTTTCAGCAATCGGTATGGGCAATCAAGTTCATTTTTTGCTAAATAAAAGCAATTTGCAAACCATAGATACACTCAGCCAAGAAGCTAATGTCTATGAGATGAGTGATATGCGTCGGCACCACAAAATACTCAATGACCAGCTTATCTCTAATGATGATAAATATAAGACCGAAAAAGAAATAGCGACTGCTTACGCTGGAACGATTATGGCAGATAATTTAGATACAAGAAAAGTTGCTAAATTACGTAAGAAGCTGGATCGCTCAGGTATCGTTCATATGGCTAGAGAAGATGGTTATCTAGTGCTAACAATGGGTGGTTTTTTGGATAATGAGTTTGGCTACTTAAAAGCACCAAATGATAATATCGAAGTTGGCTACATGATACCGCCTTATGGACTCACGGTAATATCTCTAACTAAGCTTTATAATGGTTGGTATTTTTATTATACGACGTGATCTTGTTGTCAAGTGCTGCATAAGCGTTAAAAATATCGTAAATATTATAAATAAAAAGCAGCACCTTAAAAGAGATGCTGCTTTTTATTTATAATATTAACTCTTAAATAACTAACCCTTCACATTCACCACATAACGCCCAACCGTTTTGCCCGCCATAAAGCGATCTAAGTACTCTGGCGTTTGCTCCAGCGTAATCTCCTCGCCATAGCTCTCAAGGTTAGGCAGTTTCATATCGGTGGCGACACGCTGCCAAATCGTTTCTTTATCCGCCAATGGAATATAGACCGAATCGATACCGAGTAGGGACACGCCGCGTGTGATAAATGGCAATACCGTCATCGATAACTCAGGAGACGCCGCCAAGCCGCAACTGGTGACTGCACCGCCAGCTTTGGTTTGTTTGAGTAGATTGGCTAAGTAATCGCCACCTACGGTATCAATAGCATTGGCCCATAGCTCGCGGCCAACTGGTCGTTTGCCCACTTCATTGATGGTGTCGCGATGACGTACTTCGCTCGCGCCAAGCTCTTTTAGATGCTCGCTTTGCTCAGGCTTACCTGAGAATGCAATCACCTCATAGCCGAGCTGCTTTAAGATAGCGACACTGATCGTGCCGACGCCGCCTGTTGCACCACTCACAGCGACTGGACCATCACTTGGTTTTGCGCCCATTTTTTCTAGCTTTTGTATACTTAGGGCTGCGGTCAAGCCGCCAGTACCATAAATCATTGCTTCTTTTAGTGTCAGCGTTTCTGGGCAAGCCAGCGCCCAATCGGCTGGTATAGAAATCATCTGACCCAGACCGCCATCGGTATTCATGCCGAGATCATAGCCGAATATCAATACTTTTTGCCCTGCGCTAAACGTGCCTGATTTGTCACTGATGACCACACCAGCCGCATCGATACCAGGCGTATGCGGGTAGTTTTTGGTAATCATTTTATTACCTGATGCCGACATCGCATCTTTATAATTCAACGATGAATAATGCACTTCAATGAGCAAGTCGTTCTCTGGTAAGTCACTAACTTTGCGCTCTTGAATGCTTTTTTTGAATTCGCCGTCGCTGACCTCGCTGACGACTAAGGCTTTGAAAGCTGTATTATTAGACATTATATAGCTCCTAATAAAAATATTTGGTTTACGTCTTTATTGGTAAATACAGAGACGTATTTGAGAGAGTGATTTTATTTACGCTTTTAATAGCACTTTACCGTTTTTACTCGCTTGTAGTTTTCCATTGACTGCTTTGATGATGTCGGCCAAATCAAATACCGCTTCGACAGGCAGTTTTAAGTTACCACTGGTACCACGTTCGACCAACTCATCGATTAGACGTTGTTTGTTCTCTACACTCATTTCTTGACTGATCTTGCTACCCCAAAATCCTTTGAGAGTCGCTTGTTTAAATATGATGTGGGTTGGGTCTAGTACCATCGGTTTTCCTGACATAATGCCAAACGATGCAAAGGTGCCACCATGGCCCAACAGTGAGAGCAAGTCATTACTGGATTCACCGCCGATCGAGTCCACCGCAGCACTGATTTTGTCATCACCAAGGATTTTACGGACTTGGTCTTTCCAGGCCTCATCTGAGGAGTTAATGTTGTTTTTAATACCTAGCGATTCTAATTCTTTTACCGCGTCGCTACTTCTCACGACATTGATGGTATTGATATCACGCGCCGCTGCTAGCATAGCGAGTGATTTTCCGACTGCACCATTAGCAGCGTTATGGATGACCCACTGTCCACTTTGTAAATCTAAAAATTCAATCAGCATCAGAGCGCTGAGCGGCATAGCAATCAGCTGTGCTGCCATCTCGTCTTTTAGCTCATCAGGCACAGAAAATATCATGTGTTCAGGCGCGACGAAATACTCCGCCCATGTCGCCTGTACGCTTGCGGCAGCCACACGTTGCCCAACTTTTAGGTCTTTGACGTCACTACCCACGGCATCGATAATCCCAACCGCTTCGCTACCGCCTATCGCTGGTAGCTCAGGTTTGAAACCATATTGCCCACGGATAGTCAGTAGATCATGGTTATGGATAGATGAGAGTATCGTTTTGACTCGGACTTCATTTGCCTGCGGCTCTGGAATGGGGCTGTCATTTAGACTCAGTACATCAGAGGGTTTGCCAAAATTGTTATAGATAGCACTGCGCATAATCATTTCCTTTGCTTATTTATGGTTTTGTGGTTTTATAAGTATGCTAAGAGTATGAATAACTGACTATAAACATCATGTTATTAAGCAAGGTTATCCACCAATGTAATTTTTATTTTAGTAGAAACGATACCATGATAATGATGCTGATAGGTTATCGACTCACAAAGTCACTATACTTAAAAAATACTTAAAAAAACCACTATACTTAAAAATAGACTGGTCGTCTAGATATCGGATACATTTGCGCTAACGGGATTTCATTATAGAAAGCTTGGCTTACATCAGTAGTGTTTTTTGTATTACTTAAGCCGTGTCATCAATTAGCACATTGATGCAATTTATGGTCTTAAAATGGCTAAATTTTCGCTAAAGGGTGTCAAAATCCTCGTCAATATATTCATATTCACTGCGAATTTTTCCTTGTTTAGCATCAATTTATTTCATTTTAATGCTCATAATCTGATTGATGACACGCCCTAATAAAACTCAATACGACTAAGAATATGCTCCTGCACGACATAGGCACAGGCATAAGCGCTTGGCCAAGCAAACATAAAGGCCAGTCCCCACGAATGCATCAGCTC
Organism: Psychrobacter sp. AOP31-B2-9; assembly: GCF_052378005.1. NCBI lineage: Bacteria > Pseudomonadati > Pseudomonadota > Gammaproteobacteria > Moraxellales > Moraxellaceae > Psychrobacter > Psychrobacter sp. AOP31-B2-9. Next base: position 40,963 of record NZ_JBQSXG010000008.1, on the reverse strand, counting down.
CATAAAGAAGCCATCGATAAAGCCTTGTTTTACCACCAACAATGCTGTCGAAATAATGAACGACATCATTGTCGCCATGATACCCGTGAAGATAAGTCGATAGTATTTTCGCCGTGTACGTATCCTAATGATGGGAAGTTTTGCCATAGTTTTGAGTTGTCCTGCATGATGCCACCGGCATGCATGAATGATATAAGCGTATATTTTATAAGATAAATAGTGATGATTATGAGTATTATAGTTCAATGTCATATCGAGTACAGATTTTATAAGTAGTACTTGCTAAGAAGCTAAGCCGCAAGGCAAAAAACAAGGCGTAAGTAAGAAGGTACAGCTGTCGTAGTTCGATGGTTCGCTAACGATATATTAATAGGGAGTTTTTGATGGCATTACGACGTACAGGGCTAGCAACCTTACTCACTTTATCGATGGTCGGTTGTACAACACCCAATAGTTTTACTATTGCCACCACTCAAAAAATTATCCAACACGAACGCAATAAAGCAGACCTCAGTACCAAGATGTTTACACTGGAATCTGGTGAAACGCTCACGTATGCCGAAAGCAATGCTACCCATGATACCAGTACTATTAATGCTACTGATGCGGAGCCTTTGTTATTGATTCATGGCTTTGGTGGTAATAAAGATAATTTCACTCGTATCGCTGATCAGTTGGCAGACTATCACCTTATTATTCCAGATTTGCTAGGATTTGGCGATTCGAGTAAGCCTGAAACCGCAGACTATCGCGCGGATGCTCAAGCGCAGCGCCTGCACGAATTGATGCAAGCCAAAGGTTTGGCATCCAATATTCATGTCGGCGGTAATTCGATGGGCGGCGCCATTAGTGTGGCGTATGCGGCAAAGTATCCAGACGATGTCAAAAGCCTATGGCTCATCGACAGCGCAGGGTTTTGGTCAGCTGGTGTTTCTGAATCATTAAAAAACGCCACTATTAAGAACAACCCACTGCTGGTCAATAAGACGGAAGATATCTATAAGATGTACGACTTTGTGATGTATAAGCCACCTTATTTACCCAAAACTGTGCAAGCGGTGTTTGCGCAAGAGCGTATCGCTAATCAGGTACTTGAGTCCAAAATACTAGAGCAGATCGTCACAGACAATGTCGAGGAGCGTGCCAAAATCATTGCGAACTATAAGATTCCGACGCTTATCGTTTGGGGTGAGTAGGACCAAGTCATCAAGCCTGAAACGACCGCGCTGATCAAAGAGCTCATTCCGCAGTCGACGGTTATTATGATGCCAGAGGTCGGTCACGTACCCATGATAGAGTCGGTAAAAGACACCGCCAAGGATTATAAAAAATTTCGCGCAACGTTAAAAGATGAGTAATTTTATAAATCCTTTACCAATCGCTCAAGCAGCTCAAGCGTGCTTTCTTTTTTGACCAGAGCCACCCCTTGTCCTGCCCATAGAGATAGATGTTCTGCATCCATATTCTGAGATGCATGAGCTCGCATAAATTTGGTCATGGCATTTAATTGTGGATAGGGCGGTAGCGTATCAGCGCTTTCAAATTCAGCAAAATCACGTAGATAGTCGTTTAATAAACCACGAGCGAGCTTACCTGAGAACAGACGAGTCAATCGCGTTTCTGAGCTGCGCTTATCTTGACTGGCATCAATTAACGCTTGTTTATAAATATCATTGATACCGCATTTGTTAGTGGTCAAAAACGCTGTCCCTATTTGTGCCAGCTCAGCACCAGCCATCTGAACCGCTTTGATAGCTTGCCCGTTCATGATGCCACCCGCTGCAATCAGTGGAATGTCGGTACAGGCGCGCGTTTGGCTAATTAGCGTCAATAGCCCCAATGGATCGCTCTCACTTTGCGGCAACCAACCACCGCGATGTCCGCCAGCTTCGACCCCTTGTACACATACCGCATCTGCACCAATATCTGCCCATGCCTTCGCTTCTAACGGGTGATTGGCGGTGCCGATGACGAGTGTACCTAGATTTTTCAGATGCTGGACTTGCTCTGCACTGATAATGCCAAAGGTAAAACTGGCGACAGGCACAGGGTTGTCATAGAGCACTTGCAGCTGCTCTGAGAAGTTCTGAGCAGGGCATTCAGGTAGTGTAAATTCGATAGTATTGTCCTGATAATACTTACTTAGCCAAGCAGGGAGCTCGGTATCAATGGTCGTATATTCCTGATTGGAGAGCACCATCAGGTTGATCATAAAAGGTCGGTCGGTGAGCGATTTGATGGTATCAATTTGGCCGGTTAAAACATCTGGTGCTGTCATACCAGATCCTAATGAGCCCAGTCCGCCAAAGTTACTCACCGTCGCCGCCAGTTCAGGCGTGGTTGCACCTGCCATTGGTGCTTGGACGATAGGGTAGGAGAGGTTCAGGGTATCAAGTAAGCTCATGACTGGCTGCCTTTTAGTAGAGTGTTTGCATGAGCCACTTTAACAAAGCTGAATATCGTCTGTGTTAGATAGTGTGTATTTAGTTAGAAAATAGGGAGGTGGGTTTTTGGCTACAGTTTTGTATAGTCAAATCCATATAAATCCGCTACATCGTCATCCTCGCTGACCGTACTAATGTATAGCTTGCACTCGGTTTCCTTGTATCGAAATTATTTGAATTCAACTATAGTTAGAATATTTGATTATAAAAATGTAGGCAATCAATGAACAGTGAGATTTAATAAAATATTTTATCCATTTTCTCCTTAACTTTATGAAATTCATATTCATCTAAAATAATACTAGATTTAATAAACTCAAGTATAACCGAAAAATATTTTTTATCAGTTTTAAAAAAGTTTGTTACAGAGGTCTCAGTATCTCCACGGGATGTGTATAAATTTAGCAATGCCATAATAATTTGATTGAATAACGAGTTGAGAGCATGTCTATAATCGTCAGGTCTGTTTTTATCAAACAACGGGCCAGTTAGAGTATCGCTAGTAAGGTCAGATACCCACTCTGCACTACTACTCTCTAATTTGATATCTATTTGCTGATGATTATACTTTATAATAAATCCTATGATTGCAAGAACACATAACCTACCATTTTTAGCTATATTAGATGGCTTCTCACTCAAGTTCGATGACTTTACAAACTCATCGTAATAGTTTGCCAACTGTAGTAAATCTACAATAGTGTCTTTATCATGAGTACGTTTGAAAATGCTGTTGTAAGTCCCACGATCAGAAAAAATCTTTTTCTTATTACTTCGAGCTGTTCCAGGACGTTGTAGCAAAACACTAAGTATTAATTGTCCTAATGAATCGTTTTTTATTTTCTGCCAACTTTGAAGATTTCTTTTTCTTAAAATACCTTCACCACGTTTAATTTCGAGATATATTTTAGGGTCTTGGGCCTTTAACTCTAGCTGTAAATTCCTTTGTTCAGGATAATTGGATTTTAAGTCTCTATCTGAGATAGGTTTTTGCGAGTTTGATGCCTCAGCAATTTCAGAAATAAAAACATTAAAATAATCTTCTCCCCCATGATCTGGTTTAACAATTTTGCAAGATATAGGGAAGTCTAAATCTTCATTTGAACCTTTATAAGAACCCAGTATAGTAGTAGTTTGGCACCCATTAATTATTGAAAAATCTTCTAGTTTAATGTTATCACCATCTAAGTGAAAATCTTTGCAACCAATGATAATCCCATTGTTTAAAAACCAGAATTTATCTCTTTTTTTCTTAAGAGAACTATTAATTTGATCATCGATTTTTTTATTTCTGACAAAATATCTAAAATTTTGTTCAAATAAGCCTTCGTCTCTATATTTATCATAAAGCTTTCTAACTGAAAGAGCTGATATATTAACTAATAAACCATTTTCTCCATTTTTTATAAACCCATGGTCTTTATATATATCTACTCTTCCTTCTCGGACATATCTTTGTCCATTTTCAAAATTTTTAATTTGTTGTTCGACTTCATTTTTGTAAAATATAGATAATTCAAAGTCTTCGAGTTCTTCTATTTTTTTGAGATGCAAAGATATCTCATCTCGATACTCTTCAGATTTGTTGGTATTGATAAATAACACTAACTCTATAGAAAAATTCTCATCTTCGACTGCATCATCATACTTTTCACGATATATACGTCTCAAGTTTTTATTATATGAGCCTACCTTATCATTTCTGAAGTCTTTTACAGTTTGAGCCATCTTAGTAAAGATATCTTTTATCTCATCTTTTGAGTTAAAGTTTTTAACATTCTTGGATTGAATTAATACTAAGCTTTTGTAAATATCACCTTCATTCACGGCTATAAGGTCGACTCCACCATCGTTTGCACCGTCAGTATATGAGTTCTTAAAGTCAGTGATATCAAATCTACCTTCATTATAGAAATACTTGTAGCATATAGTGCCGAATAAAAGTTCATCAGATAAAGTAATATCTATTTTGTTCTTTGAGGCAAATAACTCTTCTCTAGTTATATCTATATATTGTTGCACTATATCACTCATAGTTTATCGACCTTATATTCAATATCAGAGTTTACTAAACAATATGAACATACAATATTTGTCGATAAATAACAACGAAATTGTTCATAAGATAAAAGTTGGTTTTCTTAAGGTATTAAGAAAACCAACATATTTATTGACTGATTTTGTTTACTGTTTAATTCAACTGCAAAGACCCTTTTGCATTCATCAGCAGCTCAACCACATCATCACCGCTAATCACTTCAAAACGCTTATCAATATCTGACTCTTCCACGCCGTTGTGTTTCATGCAAGCACCGCAGACCAATACTTGACCGCCTTTTTCGATAAAGGCTTCTAGCAATTCACCAGCAGGTTCAAACGGTGCACCAATACTCACATCAGCCAAAGCGTTGGGCAGTGCCAAATGTACCGCATCCACCATCAGTATCACTGAGGCAGAATGGCCTTTTTTCAGTGCCACACCTGCCATAGTAAAGGCGACAGTGATCTTGTTTGGATTTGATTCACTATTATCAAATAACGTGCCGACATAATCAGTAGTATTCATTGCGTGATGCTCCTAGTAAGGTATTTGTTTTTTTTGATACGCTTACTAGTATCCTAGCAGTTATTATGTTTTTTTGTATAATGTATTGTTATCAAACAGTATCGTTCTTTTTACGCTGTCGTCACAAGGCGTCTGTTTACAGAGATATGCGTGAGTTTTAGACATTTTAAGCGATAGGCGGCCATGGGCGGTCGGCATCACTCTCTATCCATTCGGCCACATAACCGGTCGGAGGCATCGTCCAATCAGACTGTCCTAATACTGCCAGTACTTGTGCCGGGTCGATCACTTTGCCACCCTTGGTCACACCCGTACGCAGTAGCCCAGAGGAGCAGGGTTTACCTTTCACCCACATCGATTGCTCGATATAGATCCAGCGCGCATCGATACCGACGATTTTGGTCTTTAGCGTGACTTTTTGAAAGGCGCGAATACGCTTACGATATTGGATGGTGCTGCCCGCGATCACCAACCCCCAACGTTGTTTTAACAGCTGCTTGCCAAGTCCAGTACGTACCGCAAAATCCATACGTCCCAAATCATACAGCGTAAATACGCGGCCGTTATTCATCTCCAAAAAATTATCGATATCAGATAAGCGGCAGCGAAACTGAATCTCACTGGTGTCTTTAAAAGTTAATGTATCGCCTTTTTTCGTTTTTAGGGCGGCACGAGCGATGGTGCTGGCATAACGGATAAATGGGTACATAGCGCACTCTCAAAAGGGTTAAAAGATAACATTATTGTTTTATCATTGATGACAATGATTATTTATTGTCAGAGCCTATATCCTGAGAAGGTTCGCTAATAGAAGCCACACCAATCCAATTGAAATAAGCGCTGACGGTTTCGGGTATCCAATTGATATCGAATTTTGAAGTTTTAGACTCTTTACCTTCGGTGACAGACGATTTATTTTTGGCCTGATTATTGTCTGAACGATAACGCAGATAACCGATATGACCACCGTGCGGAGTGTCCAAAATAGTCACACTATCTGAGACATCGTTTGGCGTCGCAGTGAAACCGATAAACGGATCGTCTTTAGCGCTAATGAGTAGTAGTGGCTGGGTAACGTTTCTTAGATATGGTAGAGCGGAGGCCGTATGATAATAGTCGTTCTTAGAGCGATAACCATGACGCGGCGCGGTAAAAATATCATCAAAATCACTGATGCGATTGGATGATTTGATAGCGTCGATTTCGTCTTTGCTCAAGTCATTGGCGAGTGCTTTTTTGATAATTGGATTAAGCAAATACGGCGTATAGATACGATGACTCAAAAAGCTGTGCATGGTAATGGCCGCTGACGACATATCGACGGGAGCAGAGATGACCGCAGCGCCTTTGCAGATGGCTTCGTCACCATACTCGCCCATGTACTTCGCTAGTGCATTACCACCGAGTGACACGCCAACCGCATAGATATTGGCATACTGCTCGCGCAAATTCTGTAGCGCGTGATGTACCTCATCTGTATCACCAGCATTATAAAATACGGTACCGCTGGCAGGAATACCGCCACAACTACGGAAATGGGCGACGACAAAGTGCCAGCCTTGGGCATGCATTTGATACGCCAACGCACGAGCATAATGACTGTCACTACTGCCTTCCATTCCATGAAATAGTACGATTAACGGTGTCTGTTCAAGCTCACCAGCTGTCGATTCTGTTACAGGGTGCGCATCATAAAAGTCGTAGGCAATATCACTCTCGTCCAATGAGTCTTTTTCGACCACGCGCCGATAGGTCGGAGCTTTGGGTGCAAAGAATTTGGGCAAGATGCTTTGTAGATGTGGATTGGTCAGCCAAAATGGCGGTTTAAAAGGCGCTGGAGAGAAAGGTTTGGTCGAGTTGGATGCTGACATAAATGGCTCTTATTTAATTATTGTTAAAAAGCAATGTCTTATCATACCGAGGCTAATGTTTAAAACCAATAATTTTGAGTGAACGCATGGTTACTCAGGGTCAGCTACTGAGTATCAGTCAGTCAAATACGTATCGCTTAATGCGTGTCTTCAAACTATTTCTCCAACACCCGCCCATTCATCGCCAATCGTTCTTTCAAGCTATTAATATCTGCCTCAGCAAGGGTCACAGTCAGGGTGACTTGTTTACTGTAAGCGACATCGTCGATGCGACCGCTCAGGCTATCGACGACGTAACGGCATTGCGCTTCGGTGGCAAACTCTGCCACTATCTGCACTTTCGCCATTGGTACATAAGCGTTCAAGGTCATCTGATCGACTGCTGCTTGTGCCGATCCTGCATAAGCACGGGTGAGACCACCTGCACCCAGTTTAATACCACCAAAATAACGCACCACGATGATAATCACATTGCCGATAGATTTGTGCTGCAACACATTTAGTATCGGACGTCCAGCCGTACCGCTTGGTTCGCCATCGTCATCGAAGCCTGCACTAGTGGTATTATTTGGATCGCCAATGATATAAGCCCAGCAGTGGTGACGCGCATCGGGATATTTGTCGCGTAGTTGTTCCACGTGAAACATTGCGTCTTCGCGTGTAGCTACTGGATAAGCATAGGCAATAAACTCGGATTTTTTGATTTCTAAGCGAGCAGTGACGGCACGTTTTAACGTTTGATAACTCATATTTCATCAGGTCTATAGGTTGGATATGGTAAACTTGTCTAACTTTCACTGTTGTCCGTATTTGGCGCAGTGTTTATTTAATTTTTATTATAGTACCATTTCTTACCCGTCAAGATAGTGAGCAAGCTTAGTATGACCGCTTGCATTGCTGCTACTGAGGTAGAGTAGGTATCATAAAACGGATGGTAGTAAATAGTATGCGTCTAGATAAATTTATTAGCAAAGCCACTGAGCTGTCACGCAAAGAATCCAAAAAAATCATGCATGCTGGTGAAGTGATGGTAAATGAGCAGGTCGTCAAAGATCCTGGCTTGCATGTCGATATCATCAATGACGAAGTGATGTGGGGCGGTGAGCCGTTATCAGTCGCAACTGGCAGTCGTTATATCTTACTTTATAAGCCTGAAGGGTTTGAATGTACGCTAAAGGCCAAAGAATACCCAATCGTCACTGAGCTCATCGCTGTGCCAGAGCTTGGTAGCTTGCGTATCGCAGGACGTCTCGATGTCGATACTACTGGTGCGCTACTAATCAGTGATGACGGTGGCTGGCTACATCGTGTGACTAGCCCTAAGCATGAACATGCCAAGGTTTATGAGCTGACTTTGGCTGAGGCAATGGACAGCGATGCTCAGGCCCATGCAATCAAAAAAGTCGCGGAAGGTATTTTATTAGAAGGTGATCACGAGCCAACCAAACCGGCTACTCTTGAGTTCATTGATGAAAAACATGCACGCCTGACGCTAGAGCAGGGCAAATACCATCAAGTAAAACGTATGATGGGTTACTTTGGCAATAGAGTCACGGAATTGCACCGCGCCAGTATCGGTCACATCAATCTAGAAGGCCTAGAAAAAGGCGATAGCCGTTTCTTAACGCCAGAAGAAGTCGCTAAGTTTTAAGAGACTGTTAAATTTTAAAAAGCTGCTTTATCTCGCTTTCATATAATTTAACCTTCAAATAACACATAGCATTTGTCTAAAATGAGCAGCCACTAAACAGTGTGCTGCTTTTTTTCTCTTATTTTTAGGGCAGGATGTGTTGCCTATCTCTTAAAGCTAGGTAGCAATTTTGCAAAACCAAGCTTTTAAGGCTTTGTAAGGGATGTGCTTGTGCTAAAGTCTTACTATCTCTTTAATCTATATTTTTACATAATATATAATCAAATCCATATAAGTCCGCTACATCGTCATCCTCGCTGACCATACTAATGTATCGCTTGCACTCGATTTCCTTGTATCGAAATTATTTGAACTCAACTATAGTCGTTACTAGTCCAATACCACGTGGCGGCCATAAACTACCTTTTTTATTAAAACTGTCATTATGACCAATTCGATAGGACTGTCTCTGTGAAATTATTCGCCTTAAAATCTGCTGGTCTCATTAGTACTGTACTATTGGCAACCACAGCCTGCGCTCAGCCCAGTACACCTGATGCCACCAGTAATAATGTGAGCCAAAACGCTCAAAGCGCCCAAAATATGAGTTCCCAAAACACAACTGCTACAGGCACACAAGCAGATGGAAGTGTCAGTCAGTCTGTTGACAATCGCTTGCGCCAATTACTGACTCAGGCAGGTATCAAAACGCAAATTACCTCTATTGTGCCGTCCAACTTACCCAATATGTATCAAGTCAATTTGGCAGGACAGTTGCCATTGCACATTACTGAAGACGGTAAGTACGTCATCCAAGGCGAGCTACAAAAGAACCCGAGCAAGCGTGTCGTGACCGAAGCGCCTGCTCGTAGTACGAGCGCGCAACTGGGCCAGCCGGTCAGTGCTAGCACTAAATCAAACATATTGGCCAATATGTCTGCGCTCAAAAACATGAGCGCCAAAACACCGTTCTTTTATACCGCCGTGCCGGGTGTGATTTGGGGTGCGACGTTAGAAGGCGTGCCTTTCTTATTATCAGATGATGCACAGTACATCACCGATGGCGAGATATCGGTCATCGAAAACGGTCAGTTTGTGGGGCTTGATGAAGAGTTCGAAGCACTGAAGAACCAGTCTGTGTTTGCGACACTGGATAAGAGCCAAATCATTACCTATCCGGCAACCAGTAAAGAACGTGCTGTCATTTATGTGGCTGACGATGTGAATTGTCCATACTGCCGCCGCCTGCATCAGCAAGTACCAATGCTCAATGCGAAAGGTGTCACCGTCAACGTGATTGGTTATCCGATATACGAAGCATCACCTGAGCAGATGCGTGGTATCTGGTGTCAGGGCAGTGAAGACGAGCGCCGTAAAGCTTTTGATAAAGCCATGCTAGCGGGTCAGATGACACCTGCACCAGCGAGCTGTAGTACAGATCATGTGACCCCTAACCGCGAAAAAGCAGCTGGACTGGCCGTCATAGCCACGCCTGCTATCTACCGCGAGGATGGCGTGCTCTACCAAGCCAGCTTTGAGAGCCCTGAATTCTTAGAGTTCTTAGGCGTAGAGTAAGTTGCCCCATACTGCGTTACCAGTCTTGCTCAGGTATTAATATTATTTTTGACTGCGCCTTGTCTGGAACATAGCTTTGACAGACTAGTAGCTATATAAAACATACTTACTTCTGATAAAGAATGATTACTGCGGGGTCAGGTGCTGTGCGAGCTGCTCAATATGCTCGGTACCAATGCCACAGCAACCACCGATAATGCTTGCACCAGAGCCTTGCCAAAGCTTAGCCCAAGTCAGATAATGCTCAGGAGTTGTATCCTCACGTATCTGGCGCAGTTGTGCGTTTGCCTGTTTGTGGCTTTGTTTTGATACAAAGGCATTGGCATATACACCCAGCTGCATGGGTGACCCTGCTTCATCGATCATAGCCTTTGCGACTTGTAGTGCAGAGGCCATGACCTCGGGTTGGCTACAGTTAAATAATACTGCATTAACATTCAACGCCATCATAGCCTGTATGGCCTCTGCCACTGATTCGCCAGAACGCAGTGTAGGCAGTACAGGTGGACTAATGGCTTGGTCAGCTTCGGCAGTGTTATCAGTAGTGACATCTAGTGGTAGTTGACTGTCATCTAATGTAAATGCGATCCAAATGGGTTTAGACAGGGTATCTGTTTTTGCCATGAGTTCTTTTTTGGTTGCTGTGAAACCCTCAATCAGCTGATGCCATGTTTGCGCTTCCACGATACTACTTTGCGTCTCTACCAACCACATATCCGCATAGTTTGCTTGCGCTGATAATAGTGGCCGCGCAATAGCGGGCGCTTGCTCAGCATCGAATAAATCTGGTCGATAAGAGCCAAATAACGGTGGTAAACAGCCAGCGACTTTCACATTTTTTGGACTGTTAAGGCTTTTATCTGTCTGTGAATTATTGGCTTGTACGGCCTCAAAGGCGAGTTTTGCCGCTGTTTCTATAAGTGCTTCGCCTTCAGTAAAAAACGCATCTCCTAAATGATAAGGGGTAACGGCATAACTATTAACAGTGATGACAGTTGCACCAGATTTTATGTAGTCCAAATGGATATCACGCACACTATCTGGAGCTAGGCTCAATGATAGCGCTGACCATTCAGGTTGGCGAAAAGGCGCACCGCGCTGTTCAAGCTCACGGCCCATCCCGCCATCTAGTATCGTCATAGGTGCTGATGTAGCAGGCTCTGGGGCAGTAGACGAATGATGAGTCTGGTTGGGTAGTTCTTGCGGTGTTGTTTTAGTTTGCATCATAAATTCACTTATAAAATAGCTTAATAGTTCCAAGTCCTCAGTTTTAAACTCTTCTATTTAAAAAATAGACACAGCATTTTGTTTGCTATAGCCATGCTATCTGCTATGGCTGTATTGTGTATTACGGCAGCACGATGTCCACGATTTTCCAATCAATGAGACCATCACGTTGCATCTCTATAGTCAGTGGATACCCTTTAACTTGTCCGCTAACAGTGAAGCAGTTGATACCACAGTAGCTTAGCTTAGGTTTGTCACTATCAGAGCCTTGCGCCACTTGCTGTTCTAGTTCAGCGGCTTGTTTTTCCATCACTTGCTGCATTTGGGTTTTGATCACAGCGTCTATATCACCGCGCTGGGCGATCAGGTTCTGAATCAAGCTTTGGAGGTTGACTTGATTGCTAGCGATAGCCCAAGCTGCCGCTAGCTCTTTAGTAGCCGTGTTGGCTTGACCTTGAGTGCTAATGACCTTTTCGATATTCTCTGAGGTAATCGCACCATCGACTGCCTTGACGATAAAATCATCGGCGGCCTTAGTCAGAGCCTCACCGCCTAATTGAGAGACGAGAGGGTATTGAGTCATTGTCTGAGTAAACTGGTTGGTCAATTGGTTTTGGATGCTAGGTTTGACTTGATCATAGTCAATCGCTGCTGCAATCGTCGCACCGTCGTTGGCATCATAAGCATTTTTGAGCTGATAGGCACTATAATAAGGCGAACCTGCATAGATAGTTACTGCGATGAGGAGTAATAAAACAATCAGCTTCTTCATAAAAATCGATACCTTGTCGCAAACTTAGTAATTTGGATAGTTATTAATATAAAAGACCAAAAACTTGGACGATAAATATTAGCATGGCTTAACGTTATTGAGGTATGAAAAGCTTTGTTCATTCCTTAATAAAACCTTTTTGTAATGACGAAATATTCCTAAGCGATACTTTCCATCGCTAAAAGCTTGATAAATCACTATGCCATCTCCATAAATAGCGCAAACTTTTAATAATTGATTTGGCTAAGCAGTAATCCGCCGTATCTACCTGTAGGATTCACATCATTATCATCTATCCTTTCTGATTGTTCATTGTGTTTCATGTGAAACCTTTATGAATAACTGTGAGTGATACTAAGTGGTGATGGTTGATTGAGGCTGATGAATCGACTGGCCGGTGGACTGTAAAGACGATAGGAGAGCCCATGAGCAAGCGTGATTTTTATGAAGTGTTAGGTGTCAGCAAAACTGCTGATAGCAAGGAAATTAAGCGAGCTTACCGTAAGCTGGCCATGAAATACCATCCAGACCGTAACTCTGACGACCCTGATGCAGAAGATAAATTTAAAGAAGCGTCAATGGCTTATGAGGTATTGAGTGACGCAGAAAAGCGCTCAGCCTATGATCGTATGGGTCACTCAGCCTTTGAAAATGGTATGGGCGGTGGCGGCGGCTTCGGTGGTGCAGGCGGTAATTTCCAAGATATCTTTGGCGATATCTTTGGTAACTTTGGCGATATCTTTGGTCAGCAGCGTGGTGGTGGCGGTGGTGGACGTTCGCGCCGTGGTTCAGACCTACGTTATGTCATTGAATTGACGCTAGAAGAAGCGGTGCGTGGCTGCAAAAAAGAAATCAGCTTCACGGCTCCTGCGCCTTGTGACACTTGTGATGGCAAAGGCGCAAAAAATGCCTCTGACATTGTGACTTGTCCAACGTGTAACGGCCAAGGTCAAGTTCGTATGCAGCAAGGCTTCTTTGCGGTTCAGCAAGCTTGCCCGCATTGTGGCGGCACAGGTAAGCAGATCAAAAACCCTTGTCCTGATTGCCATGGTAATGGCGTCAAAGACAAATCACGTACGCTAGAAGTTTCTATTCCAGCTGGTGTCGATGATGGTGATCGCGTTCGTCTCGCAGGTGAAGGCGAAGCGGGCGGCGCTGGTGTTCAAAACGGCGACCTATATGTTGAAGTTCGTGTCAAAGCGCATAATGTCTTTACCCGTCAAGGTGCTGATCTGTATATGGATGTGCCCGTTAGTATTACCGATGCTGCATTGGGTAAAGAGGTTGAAATTCCAACACTAGATGGCAAAGTGAAGCTGAAGGTTGCAGAAGGTACGCAAAGTGGTAAGTTGCTGCGTGTACGCGGTAAAGGTGTGACTCCAGTACGTACAACGATGAAAGGTGATTTGATTTGCCGTGTTATCATTGAGACGCCAGTGAATCTAACGGGTGAACAAAAAGACCTATTACGTCAATTCCAAGATACCTTGGATGGTGATAGTAAGCATCAACAGTCGCCACATAAAAAATCATTCTTCAAAAAAATTGGCGAGTTGTTTGACTGATACGGCTGACTAATTGGTCATAGCCAAAAAAAGTATCAGTTAAAAAGTTATCTAAACCAGCCCCAAGGTTTCACATGAAACTTTGGGGCTTTTTATCAACTGTATGTTATCAGCTGTATAAAAAACCACTCAGGTAGTGATATTTGCTAAACTGACCATAAATAATATGTAACAGCTGTTTCACTAAAAATAAAATATTCAGGATAAAAATATGAGTTCACAAATAACAGAACAAACCATCAATGTTGGTGTCATCGGTGCTGGTGGTCGTATGGGTCGTATGCTTATCGAAGCGGTACAACAAAACCCAAAAACCACTTTAAATGCAGCGATTGAGCGTCAAGGATCAAGTCTTGTCGGTGCTGACGCTGGTGAAGTTGCTGCTATAGGCTGCTTAGATGTACAAATTGTTGATGATTTAACAGCCGTCGTGAACGATATTGATGTGCTGATTGATTTCAGCTTGCCTGATGCCACCGAACAAAACATGCAGGTTTGTGCCGAGCATAATGTCGCGATGGTTATCGGTACGACAGGTTTCAATGCACAGCAAGAGCAAGTACTGGCTACAGCGAGTGAAAAAATTGCGATCGTTTATGCTGGCAACTATTCAACTGGCGTGAATTTATCACTAAAACTACTGGGCATGGCAGCCAAAGCATTTGGTGATGACGCCGATGTAGAAGTGATCGAAGCGCATCATAAGCACAAAATTGATGCCCCATCAGGTACGGCTTATATGATGGCAGAAGCCGTCGCAGAAGCTCGTGGACAGAACCTAAAAGACGTCGCCATTTATGGCCGTGAAGGACAAACAGGTGAACGTGAAGCAGGTACGATTGGTATCCATGCGATTCGTGGTGGCGAAATCATCGGTGACCATACCGTGATGTTTATCGCTGATGGTGAAGTGGTTGAAATCACCCATCGTGCCCGTGCGCGTATGACCTTTGCTGCTGGTGCAGTGCGTGCAGCTACTTGGATTATCGAGCAAAAAGTAGGGCAGTATGATATGCAGGATGTGTTAGGTTTAAATGATTAAGGCTTAAATGGTAAGTGCTGGGATGATTAATTTTTCAGCCTCTCTTGATTACATCTTAATAAATGATGAGTCGCTGCTATAGTCGATCCACTATAAAATAAATACAGCGATACTGGGTGCATTTTGCGTAGCCTCTGTCTGCGCAGGCATAGCAAGCAAGGAAAATGTATACCAGTATCGCATGGTTACATTTGTATCTGTTTTATTTAGGACTGACTATAGGAGATAGACATGGATACGTTTAGACAAAATTTAATAAAGGTGGTTAGTAGAGCTTTTATGGCCAGTAAAAACATTGGCTATGTGGGCCATACGCTCTTAGCGACTAGTCTGGTAGCCTTACCTGTCGTGGTACAAGCAGCGACTTATGACACCTATGTCATTCATACTTATGGCGGTGACACATTACTACCTGCGGTGCGTCAGCAGTTAAACAGCAGCCGTGATGGCGGCACAGTCACAACGTATCAAGACAAATTAGTATTGAATACCACAGCAGCTAATTATCAAGCAGTACAACAGCTCTTGACTCAAATTGATGGTCAACCACAAGCCTTAACCGTCTCAGTGCGCGTTGGCAATAATAGCAGCACACAGAGTAGTATCCAGCAAGGTCAGGTTATTATGACTAATCGCGGTGTCCAAGGGTCAGGTATCATTAACCAAAGTAACCGTCAGCAGCAGGGCAGTAATTCATATCAAGTACAAACCTTATCTGGTAGTGCGGCAAGTATCAGCACTGGCACGCTCTATTCACTGACTCAGAGTTATCGTGCTAATCGCTATAATATAAGGCCGCAGATTACTATCCAGCAGCAAGTATTGCTACCAACGACACAGGGAATTACGGTAACACCAAGACTGCTACCCACAGGTCAAGTCGAGGTGCAACTATCCCAAGTAGAGGAAAGCCTAGCGCGATCCAATTCGCCTTATAATCGCAGCAGTTCTGTTAATCATGCCATTCAAGGCCAACGTTTGAATAGTACGATTATCGTGTCTCGCGGGCAGTGGGTAACTATCGGAAAAATCTCTCAAAGCAGTCAAAACCAAAGTAGCAGCTATGGTGGTAATCAGACAACTAACAGTAATAACAATGTGCCTATTTCACTATTAGTACAGTAGCCAAGCAGCTATCAATCCAGTTTTTGGACAAATACGAAAAAGCGCGTCACTACGATAAACAGTGCCGCGCTTTTTCTATTTCTATTAACGAGTAATGATTCAAAGCTAATCAATATAAACGACTTCGAGTGGTGGAAAACCGTTAAATTCAACCGATGAGTAAGAGTTGGTATAAGCCCCAGTGGTTAGCCAATAGATTTTATCACCAATCTCAAGCTCTTCTGGTAATTGATAACCTGCTTCTTCGTACATGATATCAGTTGAGTCACAGGTAGGACCTGCCAACACAACCGTTCCTTCACTGGTAGAGGTTTCCATCTTAGGCGTATAAACAGGGTACTTAATGGCTTCACCCAGTGTCTCGATCAATCCTTGGAATAAACCAACGTCTGTATATACCCAACGAGTCAGGTCAGTATTGGATTTTCGGGAGATCAGTACCACATCACTAACCAATACCCCTGAGCCTCCAACCAATGAACGACCAGGCTCTAAAATAATTTCTGGCATCTCATCTTCATTGTAGTCATCAGTCAAATAGCGGGTAATCTCTTCGGCATAGACTTTGATAGGATTGACTTCGCTAATGTAGTTGGTTGGGAATCCACCGCCCAAATTAATCATTTGCAGCTTGATACCTTCTTCGTTCTTCATCCAGTCAGATATGTATTTGACCTTAGCCAAAGCATCATCCCACGCAGCGACGTCTTTTTGCTGGCTACCGACATGAAACGAGATGCCATAAGGAACCAAGCCCAAATCACGTGCTTGAATCAATAGCTCGATGGCCATATTCGGGTGACAGCCAAACTTACGTGATAGCGGCCATTCTGCAGTATCTGAGCCCTGAACTAAGATACGAACGAATATCTTAGCGCCTGGCGCCTGTTTTGCAATATTTTTTAGATCTGCTTCTGAGTCGGTTGCATACAGATCAATCCCTTTTTCAAAGGCATATTTCACGTGTTCAGCTTTTTTGATGGTATTGCCATAAGAAATACGAGATGGCTCGACACCGCAATTTAGCACGCGATCAAGCTCGTAAATAGAAGCACAATCAAAGTTTGAACCAAGGTTTGCCAGTAGATCAATCACTTCCACAGCAGGGCTAGCTTTCATAGCATAATGCAGTTTTGCATTAGGAAATAAGCTTACCATTTCATGGTATTTAGTCTTGATACGACTGAGATCCACCACCAAAAAAGGCGTCTCGCGACCTTCAGCCGCTTTGGTAAATTTCTGCCAACTGGCAGGGTTAAAGTACTGGTCAATTTTGATCATGGTCATGTTAAGGAACCTTTAATAGAAACAGCCTTTGCTAGAGGCTAATAGCCAGACTAATGGTATCGTCATCGAGCAGCTAATGATTCTGAGTATATATGACTATCAGCTGACACGATAAGTCATTAAGAACTGGTGGGCTGAGGCTGCTTATTGGCTGCTTCTTCATGGTTTTTTTCGCGTATTTTGATAACTTTACGTACTTTATCGCGCGCACGGGTCTGCTTTAAACGTGATAGATAATCGACGAATATAACCCCATTTAGATGATCCATTTCATGTTGGATACATACTGCAAGTAGGCCTTCTACTTCTTCGTCAATCTTGTCACCGTTTTCATCTAGCGCTTCGATACGTACTTTGGTAGGACGCTCAACCTTGTCATAGACATCAGGCACTGATAAGCAACCTTCTTCATACGGCTGTTTTTCTTCTACTAGCGGTGTCACTTTTGGGTTAATAAAAACTCTCGGACTGTCTTTCTCTTCAGATAAATCCATCACGATAAGTTGAATGTGGCGATCTACCTGACTGGCTGCCAGACCAATGCCTTGAGCATCGTACATCGTCTCAGTCATGTCAGCGATTAAGGTTTTTATTTCAGCTGTCACTTCCTTTACAGGCTTGGCAATTGTGCGCAGGCGTGGGTCTGGATAATTCAATATAGGGAGTAATGCCATAACGCTTACCTCAATGATAAGGATAAAATAGGGTTGGTATTATAAGATAAATGGGGGCAAAAGTAATGTTTATCAATACTTTCCCGTAACTATCGATTTTTATTATTTTAAAAATGTAGGGCGCATTTCTATAGTTGAGGTAAGTAAAAAGGCCTCGCAATTAGCGAGACCTTCTTCTTATATCACTACTTCATAACCGTCAATGCTACGTTCAGTTATACGCCACGTTTATTGGTAATCATCTCATAGGAAAACAGTAATATGATGGCACCAATCACTGAGAATATCAGACCAGTAAAGCCACCGTCAGCGTTGATACCGACTAGTCGGGCAAGGAAACCACCAACTAATGCGCCGACGATACCTAAGACAATAGTCATAATCCAGCCCATAGAGTCATTACCTGGCTTGATAGCACGTGCCAACAGACCTGCGACCAAACCTACAATAATCATCCAAATAAAGCTCATGTTATTCTCCTAATTTATTATCATTTATAATGTATAACGAACTCTGATGAAGTTATTGTATGCACTGCATAGAAGTAAAGGTAAGCACGAAATGTTACCAGTGTATGAGCTATGTGAGGAAAACTGCCAATTTGCTAATATTAAGACAGGATAGGTAAATGAAAGGTTACAAAGGTAGCAAAGTCGCAAATACTGACCGCGATGCATACTGATTAATCACCGGTACAGGTAGGCTGTTTGATAATAAAAAAGCGTGGCTCGTTGATCACGATGCCACGCTTTAATGTAGATGCTTGTGATAAGTGGACAGTAAATCTGCTATTTGTCACCTAATGCTGTTAATAGACGTTGATGGATTCCTTCAAAGCCACCATTAGACATAATGACAATCGCATCACCTGCTTGAGCATGCGTGCTGATATGTTCGATGATATCATCAGTGCTAGTCAGTACTTGCTGGTTGCTGATATTAGGATTGGTCACATTGGCTTGCTCGATGACGTCTTTTAAGCCCCATTCTAGACCAGTAGGCTCATACCATAGCGTGTGATCAGCAAGGGCAGCAGATTCAGCTAGGCTGTCTTGGTGAATACCCATTTTCATCGTGTTACTACGTGGCTCGATGATGGCCCAAATCCGTCTATCAGCCAGTTTCTTTTTGGCACCATCTAAAGTCGTGGTAATGGCAGTCGGATGGTGTGCAAAATCATCGAAAACTAAGATGTCATTCACATCACCGATTAACTCCATGCGACGTTTGATACCAGCAAATGCGGATAATGCCTCACAAGCCGTGGCAATACTAACACCAACATCATAAGCAGCTGCCACAGCAACTAGAGCGTTATTAACGTTATGGATGCCACTCATTGCCCAATTAACAGTGCCGATAGCGTCATTATCTGCACCAAAGCTCACTTTAAATTGACTACCGTCTTCGCTAATAAGTTCAGCGTGCCAATCGCTATCATTTCCGAGGTTGTCAGCTGCGTTCTTGTCAATCACTGACGTGCGCCAAACAGGCGTCCAAACTCCTTTTGCTAGAGTGTCCTCTAAACTGCTGGTAGCTGATGGCATGATGATTTGTCCAGTACTTGGAATCATACGTATCATGTGATGAAACTGAGTCTGAATGGCATTGAGATCAGCGAAGATATCGGCATGATCAAATTCAAGGTTGTTTAAGATAGCTGTGCGCGGGCGATAATGAACGAATTTTGAACGCTTATCAAAAAAGGCAGAGTCGTATTCGTCCGCTTCAATGACGAAATATCCTCTCTTTGCGTTGTCATTGCTGCTTGCTTCTGCACCCAAATAGCTACTATGCGCGAAGACCTGCTGTAGGTGCTCGTCAGTGGTATCGACTAATGGTACACCACCAATCAAAAACCCAGTATCGATACCAGCATAGTGCAATATCCACGCAAGCATTGTCGTTGTCGTCGTCTTACCATGAGTACCAGCAACGGCTATCACGTGGCGAGATTGTAAGACTTGCTCTGATAAAAACTGTGGACCTGAGGTATAACGCAGTCCTGTGTCTAGCATATACTCAACCACATCCATACCGCGCTTCATCGCGTTACCAACGACGACCAAATCTGGCGCTGGCTGTAAGTGTTCTATCAAATAACCCTCTTCGATAGTCACGCCTGCATTTTGGAGTTGGGTGGACATAGGGGGATAAACATTGGCATCGGAGCCAGTGACGGTATGTCCAAGCTCTCGCGCCAGTAGGGCTAGCGAGCCCATAAAAGTACCACAAATACCAAGAATATGAATATGCATAGACGTTCCGTACGAGCTTAAATTAAGAGAATAGAATAAAGCGTTATCTGTGAGTCTAGCCGCAATACATGGCTGCTCATGATAGAACCGACCCACATGATTATGGTCATGTTAACGACCTTTTGTCGCAGAAATAGCAAACGGTTGTCAAAATATCAACGCGGTGAACAGTCACTCATTGTAAAGTAAAGCCCATTAGATGACCAATAAAAAACGCCTTAAAGGTAGGCGTTGTTTGCTACGGTACTTGGTGTCTTAGTTTTTTATCTGAGACTACTTATATCTAACTCGCTGTGTGTTTTTTATTTACGTGACAAGGTATAGTCATTATTAGGGCTTTTGTCTTTGTTCATTAAGATAAGATGATTGTCTTGAATACGATACGTCTCAATATTTTTGTCTTCGTAGACAATCGTAATATTATTATTATCTTGACGATAAATACCAGACTCAAAAAGTGGTGTATGCGGTGTGTCAGGGTTGTTATAAATACTGGTTTTTAGCACTGAACCATCAGCAAATAGGTTTAGTGTGATATCGACACTGTCACAAGAAGTGCAAGGCACCATGCCTCCGTAGTCGCCCATTAGTGTGGCTTGTAGGATATTACTATGTGTGTCATTGGTCGTTCGTGACCCAGAGGTAAGTGCCTCGTTTCTCGGCTGAGCTGCCGCAATCAATGACTGTCCTTCTACTGCTTCATTAGACTGGTCATCAACACTAGATAAACGATCGTCATTATCTTGCAAGTTATTTTTGGCATTCTCTGAGTTAGAAGGTACGGTGCTATCAACAGGTGTGACTTGCGTTGCCAAGTCCTTATGATCATTGGGTTCAGCGTTGTCACAGCCAATAAGAACGACACAGATAGGGAGCGCTAGCAAAGACCGACCATAGCGTTTTATGACAGTCAATGTGGTAGAGCCAATAGGCGCAAAGTACATCATGGTCACACCAAAAAACAGTTTGTACATAGGGTTTTTAAAGATTGTCCATGCTATCGATAATGTCATTTTATTGTCAAAAACGACAGATAATAGAAGGCATAAGTGTCAAAATCATTCAGTCTATAAGAGATAGCGCTGGTTACTTTAATTCTGTTGAATAATATTGGTCGTATTGATTAACCGAAACAGCAAATAAGCAGTGTCAAGATAGCAAAGATTGAGGATATCTCTGTAGAATTTTTGTTATGGCGGTTTTATACAAAAGAGGGGGTATAAGGTACTGGAGATTTGATGAATTAGAAAAGTTATACCAATCCCAAAAAATACGATTAGCGGTGTCAAACTTGTTTAGTCTACAGTGAGTAGTACTTGCACTTGTTTTCCTTGCTACTCTAATTTTTGTGCATGGTATTAGCTCGCAAGGACAGGACTATTTTTCGACCTTTTATAGTTAAAAATAAAGGCTTAGAATGAACTAAACCTCTATTTTCAACATTGTACTACCCAAAAAATAGTCACTGTCACTGCCGTGGTGATATGTTTAACATATCATAACTGTTTATTATCCAAGACGGTTGCTGGTGCTTGGTCGAATGATATGTAACAGTATCAACACATGTACTAGCAATAGTACGCTAAACAAAATCAGAGACTGCTCAGGAATACTCAATCCTATGAATGTCCAGTCAACAGAAGCGCATTCGCCAGAACCTGCGAAAACTTCTTTGAACACTTGTAGAATTGGTAAGGTGTCTAGCCAATAATCGAGACCAGGACCGCAGGAAGGCACTTGATCGGCAGGTAAGTGCTGTAGCCATACATGACGCGCGGCTACTGCCGTAGACCAGCCTATTCCAGCCACACTACCAAGCCACAATAGCAGTCTGATTATTTTAGATTTTGGATTAAACAGTGCTGACATTAGGGCAAAAATACCCATAATAATCAAGCCAATACGTTGGAAAATACAAAGTGGACAAGGGGAAAACCCTAAATAGCGCTGTAAAAAGAACAGCGCAAAACTCATTCCTACTATGCTCATTATTACTAAAAATACTTGCAAGTTACGGTAAGTGGTTAGCTTTAGCATCGGGCAGTTACTCTTATAAATTAGTCATCTACAGACATTAAATACTGATCAGAACATGGTTATAAATATCTAATTATCAAAATTAGCGATATTGTTGCAAAAACTCCATAAAATCTTCTGTTTCTGCTTTTTCGATATCTGCTTGTTGGAGTATCGATTTTTCTGCCAGTACTTCGTATTTGGCTTGGGTATTTGGACTGAGCGTTTGCTGTAATAAAGACTTACGATGCTGCTGTGCTAAGGTGAAACCAAGCCGCCATAAGCTACCCAAACGCTGACTATCAGAGTTTACTTGTGCAGAGATGGTTGCCTCAGAATGTCCAGCTTTACCTTGCATCAGGGCAACAGCAGTACGGTAGTCGTTGCCACCATAATGCGCGTCAAGTAGTGCAGCAAGTGGTTGCATGCGCTCTAGATGTGTCAGCATCCAGCTCTCAAGTAATTGCTCCTCACCATTATTGATAATATGTAGATTATCGCGACGACCTTCGTTTACCACGCGCTCAAGATTAATCGCGAGTGTTTCTTCTTCTTCAGGTAGCAAGTCAGGTGAGTCGCTAAGTAGGCAGTAGAGCGCCATTACTTCTAAGAAACAAGCACTAGATAAACGGATACCGACATCACTATAAGGATCCAAATCAATGGCGCGGAATTCAACGTAAGCGATACCACGACGCTCAAGCGCTTCAGTCGGTGTTTCGCCGCTCATTGCTATTTGTTTTGGTCGGATAGGGCTGTAGTATTCATTTTCTATTTGTAAGATATGGTTATTGATTTGAATAGGATTGCCATCCGCATCATCTAAGCCAAGCTTAGCAAAGCTTTCATGTGGTGTCTGAATCGCACGGCGTAGTCCAGCGACATATTCTGGCAAGTAGTTGTAACGAATATCGAGTTGCTCTTGCACGCTATTGGTATAACCAAGTTTACCCATACGCAGGCTGGTGGCAGCAGGTTTATAATAAGTAGAACTGTTCATCTGCTCTAAATCATGCTTACGATTGGCCAAAAAGCAAGGACAGACGCTTGGACTAGCACCCAATAAATACAGTACAAGACTGGTTAGTCGTTTGAAATTACGAATAAGTCCCAAGTACTTTTCATTTTTAAACTCTGCCAACGTTTGGCTTTGCGCAGTAGGTGTTTTTGCTTGCCAGTCTTCAAACAGTCCGTCACCAAAAGACAAGTTATAATGCAAACCTGCGATGGTTTGCATGCGGCGACCATAACGAATACCCAGACCACTACGATATAGCGTTTTAAGTTTGCCAGTGTTAGAGCTGCCATAATCGGCTAGTGGAATATCTTCATCATTTGAGGACAGCATACATGGCATAGACAATGGCCACATCAGCTCACCTTCTGGCATGGCTTGATACACCAGTACGTGCAGTTGACGCAACATGTTAAGGGTTTCTTTTGGAGAGGCTTTTGGATCGGTAATCAGCTCAAGTAGGCTTTCTGAATAATCTGTGGTGATAAAAGGGTGTGTAAGTTTTGATCCGAGTTTGGTCGGATGCGGTGTTTGAGCCAAGTAGCCATCAGGTTTGACACGCAGTCCTTCTTTTTCGATACCACGGAGCATGCCTGTTAAATGCTTGCTATCAAACCAGTTAGGAATTTCAAAGTTAACAAAGCTACTCACAAAATTAGTCATAATAGTCATCTATTGTTATTCATTATGGTGGTTCAAAACACGACTAGCGCTTGACCATAAAAGAGGTAGATATTGGGTTAAGAGTTTCGTCAGTTTAGCTCAAAGCAGCTTTTAAAACCACGGATAGTTACAAATACGACAAGCTTTACAATGGCTTGTCTGCCTGAATATTAGAGGATATTTAGACCGTATTATTTGTAAGCAGTCTTTGATTAAAGCCCTCTGCAAATAAAAAAATATCTACCTAGCAGATAGAGGTTTTTGATATACAGCGTTCAGTTATTGAGCATCGCTGTAGCCAACAACTTGGGTATTTAGATCAAGAGTTATGTGTGCGGTTAACTCAAATAGAAAAGGATGAACCACAGCCACAAGTGGTGGTAGCATTTGGGTTGGTCACGACAAAGCGCGCACCTTCTAAGCCTTCGGTATAATCAACGGTAGAGCCCTGTAGGTATTGATAGCTAAGTGAGTCGACGACTAAGGTCACATCCCCATTGTCAAAGTTGGCATCGTCTTCATTTAGCTCATTGGCAAAGTTAAAGCCATAAGAAAAACCTGAACAGCCACCGCCAGTGACATAGACACGCAGCATAAGGTTGTTATCACCTTCTTCTTCACGTAAGCGACGTACTTTTTGTGCAGCACTGTCAGTTAGGCTTAATACGGTTGGATCTACTGGTTGGCTGGCGCTTGGACTAAATTGATTGGCTGATTCGTTCATATCTACCTCAGTTGCTAGGATCAAATGCTATCGTCGTCCTGTTTGGGTTTGCAATTAAATGGTTGCAAATAAAGATACGTACGGCGTTTGATTCAATTGGGTGCTGTCATTATGGCAAGGCTGTTAACACATTATAAATACAATATTGGTGCCGTCAAAATGGTTGAGCATATAGTTGGTACTTACTTTATAGCAGTATATCATAATGGGGATAGTGATTCGTTTGTCAAGAGTGATGTCACTCACTGAATTTAATGCATCAGAATTGGCTTTTAATGAATGAATAAATACTTAGTTTTGAAATAGTTATTTAATTGTTTGCCTATGGAGCAAGCGTTTGAAATAATAGCCGGCAGTTAACATGCCAGATGTGTGTTTTTCTTATTGCCTTATATTTTATATTACTGTTGAGATGAAGAAATTATATGATCGAATTTAAAGACGTTGGTGTTCGCCGTGATGGTCGTGAATTGTTTGCCGGTGCAAGCTTTCAGCTACATCCGGGTCACAAAGTTGGCTTAACAGGCAATAATGGCACTGGCAAATCCACCTTGTTTGCTTTATTACTGACGCAAATGGGTACGGGCGATACCGAAGTCACTCTTGATAGGGGCGAAGTAAGTATTCCTGATAGCTGGCATGTGGCACACATGGCACAGGAAGTGGGCGCAACCAAGCAGACAGCGGTTGACTATGTATTAAGTGGCGATGAACAGTGGTATGAGATTAATGCCGCGTTAAATGATTTGAGCAGTGTCAGTGATGAGCAGATTGGCATATTGCATCAGCAATTTGATGAAATTGATGGCTATCGCACACCGACCAAAGCCGCTCAAATTATGGCGGGACTGGGTTTTAATACTAGCCAGCATGAGCTACCAGTAGAAGGTTTCTCAGGTGGCTGGCGCATGCGTCTAAACCTTGCCAAAACATTGATGAGCCGCGCTGATTTAATGTTACTTGATGAGCCAACCAACCATTTGGATTTGGATGCGATTCTTTGGCTAGAGACTTGGATCAATGCATATATGGGTCTGGTGATTGTCATCTCGCATGATCAGGCATTCTTGGATGCGACGGTTGGTCATATCCTTCATGTAGAACAACAAAAAATCACGCTCTACACAGGTAACTACCAGCAGTTCATTCGTACGCGTCATGAGCGTATGGCACAGCAGCAGCAAGCGTTTGAGAAGCAAGAAGCGACTAAGGCACATTTGGATGACTTTATTCGTCGTTTCCGTGCGAAAGCCAGTAAGGCCAAGCAAGCTCAGAGTCGTATTAAGCAGCTTGAGCGTATGGCGGAGCTGTCACCAATGATGGCAGAAAACCCTTTCTCCTTCCGTTTTTATGAGCCAGCAAATATGAGCTCACCGCTGATTGAGCTGACGAAAGCAGACATTGGTTATAGCGACGTACCACTGCTGCACAATGCCAATGTGCAGGTGACTCCCGATACGCGTCTGGGTTTACTCGGTATGAATGGTGCAGGTAAATCAACACTGATTAAGGCATTGGTTGGCGAGCTTGGCATATTAACAGGCACGTATCGAGTATCTGATACGCTGAAATTAGGCTATTTTAACCAGCATCAAATGGACATCTTAGACGCAAAGGCCACACCGATAGAGATGATGCGTCGCCTAGCGGGTAAGACTTCGGATGCGATACTACGTTCATTTTTGGGCAGTTTTGATTTCCGTGGTGATCGTATTGATACCCCTAGTGAGCTGTTTTCTGGTGGTGAGCGTGCGCGTTTGACATTGGCCTTGATTGTTTGGCAGCGCCCAAACGTTCTCGTGCTTGATGAGCCAACCAACCATTTAGACTTACAAATGCGTCAAGCATTGACCATCGCACTACAAGGTTTTGAAGGCGCAGTGGTATTGGTCTCGCATGATCGTGAACTGATTGCTAACGTTTGTGATGAGCTGTACTTGGTACATGACGGTATTATCGAAGAGTTTGATGGTGATATCGGAGACTATGGTAAATGGCTCGCCGAAAAGCGTAAGCAGGAAAACGCACAAGATAAAAACACAGGTAAGAAAAAAAGTAAAAAAGAGAGTAAAAGGTTTGTTTCACGTGAAACAACTGATAGTCAAGTAGGCAATAAAGCGTCTACTGCACCATCAAAGAATAAAAATGCTGAGCCTGCACTTAGCAAAGATGCCCAGCGTAAACAGGCTGCTGAACAACGCAAGCTAACCGCTCCGATACGCCGTGATATTGAGAGTACAGAAAAATCATTGGCTAAAATTGATAAGCAGCTAGCGGTACTTGAAGAAAAGTTGGCGGATACAACATTGTATGAAGAAAGCCGGAAGTCAGATTTGCTTGTTCTGCTCAATGAGCAAACAGCACTACAACAGCAACATAGTGATAATGAAGAAAAATTATTATTATCGATGACGACGTTAGAGGA
This sequence comes from Psychrobacter sp. AOP31-B2-9, assembly GCF_052378005.1. NCBI lineage: Bacteria > Pseudomonadati > Pseudomonadota > Gammaproteobacteria > Moraxellales > Moraxellaceae > Psychrobacter > Psychrobacter sp. AOP31-B2-9. Next base: position 14,084 of record NZ_JBQSXG010000008.1, on the reverse strand, counting down.
AATGGAAGCTGGCCTTGAGTAGATGATGTGGCTTAGTAGATATTGTTTGTTAAGCTATTTTTAGCTGATAACGATATTTGTAAAGGTAGTTATAAAAAAGGGAGGGCAATCGCCCTCCCTTTTTATTACATTATTCCTTACGGTACTTACCATCACCATAAGATAATATTTCCATTGTCGTTGTACACAACTGACAGTTTATTTGACCAGCAGCGGCTTTTGATAAATCAAGAATACGACCTCGAATAAAAGGCCCTCTATCTGTAATTTTTACAATAACACTCTGCTTTGTCTTTTGGTTAGTTACTTGGACTTTGGTGCCGAACGGTAACGTGCGATGTGCAGCAGTTAATGAGTTCATGTCGAAGATACTGCCACTAGCGGTACGTTTACCGTGAAATTTGCTGCCGTAATAACTGGTATTGCCAGCAAAAACAGTGGTACTAAGTAGTAGTGACAAAGTGATAACCAAAGACCTGATTAAATAAGACATTTAATACCTTTAAGCAATTTATAAAATAGACAGGTACTCTTGCCTATGTTATCCGTACTCCCTATGAGTATGAATAATATAGATATTTTACAATAAATAGCTTGCCACGTCCTTACCATTTTGTAAAAAACCACGAGTTCAGTCTATTTTATAATATGTTTCAGGTTATAGTCAGCTCAAAATAAAATTGTTATGGTTAGGGCAAACATCATAAAACAATTTGGATAAGTCGTTTTCCATCCAGCCTTGGCGTAGAAACTTCACTTGTGCCCATTTCTTTTCAATAGGGTTCAAGTCTGGGCTGTACGGCGGCAACCAAAGAATACGATGACCATGTCTGTTGAGTAGCTTTTGGATACGTCTACTTTTATGAAACCGAGCGTTATCCATGACAATCACACATTTGGTTTTAAGACTTGGGATGAGGGTTTGTTTGCACCAGTTGTAGAATATGCTGCTGTTGATGTTGTACTTAAAGTAATCAAGTGCAAACAGCATCTTCTCATAAAGAGCAGCAATGACATTGGTTCGCTTTTTACCTTGCCAGTTGTAGCGATCAATACAAGGCTTACCAATAGGCGCGTAACCATGAGAACGAATGGTTTCAGCCTCAAAGCCGCTTTCGTCCATATAAACGATGGGATAGCTTTGCTGCCTAAAGCTATCAAGCTTTCCCTGATACACCGCTCTTTTTATTGGGCAAGCTTTTGGATGCTCTAATGTCTTTTTTTTGACTGATGCCTAGGCGCTTTAGGGCATGATGAATGCCTGTTTTACTACAGTTTAAACGACGTGCTCGCTCATACTGATAATCATCAGGATGTTCTTTGACATCATTGAGTAGCACGTCATCTGGTATTTTATAGGGTTTGGTTTGCCTGGTTGTTTTACTATGAACACGTCTCTTCCAGTTTTGTATGGTGGTTGGGCTGAGGTTATAGAATTTAGCTGCCTCGGCAAAGGTCATACCCTCGTCTAAGCTTTTTAGTACTTGTTTGCGGAAATCTAGTGAGTAAGTCATGGTCTTTATAATAACAATTGAATTTGTTAATTATTTTATAACATTTTTAGGTGGAATTGACTATACTAATATAAGTGATTTTCATTTACTGCTCTTGCATTAAAAATAAATAAGGTTTGTTTGCTTTAAAGCTGCAACAAAAGCCAATTCTGCCTTCTAAGAAAATATTCATAATATAAAAAGCCTCTATTATATTTAAATAGACAAGTATAATGAGATAAAAGGTTTCATGTTATTGGATATAAGTTAATATCATTAATATAAGAAAAAAATCTTGCTATATTCTTACTATTTTGTAAAATACCAAAGGTTGAACATTGTTTTAGATTTTTTAGAAACACTCATAGTTTTCGATTGTATGGTGAGAAAATCTATCTTTTATTGTCTTGTGAGGAAATTTTATGTTGAAGAAAATTGCGTTTGCTTCAGTTGTCGCTGCAATGATTCCATTTAGCACAGCGAATGCTGATCTTGGTTCTAATTTTAAGACAGCAGATACCGGTCGTACCATCGAGCAGATTTATAAGCAGTGCGGTATTGGCGGCGCTTTATTTGGTAATTCAAGCCCTATTCTTGCTATTATCTCTAACGTAACTTGGGATTTAGGCACCACGGCTGCTACTTCTGACTCTATGTCTCCTAACACTTGCCAAGGTGGTAATGTTAGGGCCGCTGTTTTGATCAAAGAAGCCTTTCCAAGTGTTGAAAAAGACTTAGCTTCAGGCCAAGGTGCTCATTTGTCTGCACTACAGAACGTTGCTAACTGTGATTCAGCTGCGAGCGTACGTGCACAATATGGTCAATATGCTCAGACTTCTGCGTATCGTACCGCTACACAAGATCAAAATGCAGAAACGCTATTTAATATCGTTCAGCAAAACTGCGCTATCTAAATATTGAAAATGTCAGTTATTAAGCAATTCGTTTAATGCTGAAGCTTTTAATGATTTAATGATAAAAAACACGTAAACCTAGTGCTTACGTGTTTTTTATTGCTTATGTATTTATGGTGTCTAGATAACATGCAAAAAGTATTTTTATGGTTGGCTTGTTTTTCGGCATCTACTGCTTATGCAGTAGGAGTTGATGAGTTGAGTATGGTCGATTCAAGCGGTTATAGGCCTAAGCTCGCATCGGTGGATCAGAGCAAACAAACCGACTCTAGTGAGGATGGTGTTATTGAGGCAGCCACGGCTGATAACGATGCTTATCGCAGGGCTGACAGCGAAATGGATAGCTTGCCAGATAATGGACGCAGTATAGAAGCGACCCATGAAGCGTCATTTTCGGAGCCAAAACAAGACGTCAATAAAGACGTAACGATTGACCCCATAAAACTACAATCCCTGTCCCAGCATCGACAGTGGCAACATTTATTATTTTATAAAGATGGTAAAGCAGAAGTTATCTCACCAGGATTTTATTTGACCAACCCAAAGCCACGCTCAAAAAAGGATGTTGATCCTTATGCGGAGCTGATGGCAACGATAGAAAGCATTGATGATGAAAAGGTCGTTTGTAAATATCCGGCCAGATATTTATGGCTTACTCACCACCTACCTGAATTGCATGTCAATCTTAACGAGTGCGCCCAATTGCCAGATCCCAATCAAGAAATAAGCTTGATTTTAGTCAGTAATTATCTAAAAAACCCCGCTTCTTCCTTTGGTCATGTATTGGTAAAAACCAGCCTACCAGCAGGTGCCAAAAACGAGAACGCCAAAAACAAGAACACTAATGAAGTCAGAGAGCTATCGAGTGAGGATTTGCTTAATAGTTCTTATAACTTTGGTGCTAGCATTCCAGCAAATGAAAATGGCGCCATGTACGCTATCAAAGGGCTTTTTGGGCTTTATGATGCTGGATTTTCGGAGACAGAGTTTTTTAAGCAAGACGCAGTGTATTCTAAAAATGAACAGCGAGATATGTGGGAGTATGTACTTAACCTTGAATCGTATGAAACCCAATTATTGAACTATCATTTATATGAAGCAAAATCTGCTCGGTTTGATTATTACTTTATTAAGCAAAACTGTGGCTATCGTTCAGGTGAGATACTTGAGCTGATCAGCGATGTCAAAACAACGGAACGCATAGGCCCTTGGTATGCACCAGACTATGTGTTTGATCAGCTGCTGGAGCATGAAGATGGTGCCGAGTCATTAGTATCTTCGATACGTTATTTGCCCTCTGAACAAACGCAACTGCGTGAGAAGTTTGTACAACTACCTAAGCCTATACAAGATGTTATCAATACCGTAATTCGTACAGAAAATATCGAACTGCTTGCCAATTTGAATGATGAGGATAAGGCACTTGCACTTGATTTTTTGATTTTGCATCGTACATATACAATATCACAGGACGATACGCCACAGCAGCAAGCTTTTAAAAGTGAGTTGCTCAGTCAGCGTTTTAGACTACCAGTGAGTGATGGTTTGGCTCAATTGACTGTACCAAATAAAGCGTCACCAGCATTGAGTAATAAAACCACGCAAACCAAAGTCGCTTTATCTGATGAGATGACAGAAATCGGTTTATCATTATTTGTGAAAGACCCACTCAACGCCTATACAGATATTGATAAGCGTTTTGAAGCTGTACAGCTTTCATTGGGCTATAACTTTGATTCGCGTCAATTGACGTTGACGGATTTTGTGTTTTTGGACATGCAGCAGATTGAAGATCTTAGGCAGCCGCTATCAGGCGAGCCTAAACTGTCTTGGCAGCTAAAAACAGGCGCTCGTACAGATGTTTTTACTGGCAACCGTCACAGTCCTTATGCTCAAGCGGGCGTTGGTGCAGGTGCTAAATTTGGCAAGCATATACTGGGCTACAGTATGGTCAATGCGACTGTCCATGATCAAGACAAGCATGCCGATATCGGTATTGAGGTAGGTGTGCGTGCAAAACGTGATAGACAAAGTGCTGAGCTGTCTTATACCGCCTCAAAACGAGAAGGGCGCGCTAGTATGGATTTTACCAAATTGACATTACGTCAACAGTTATCAAAGAATGACGATGCTCGAATTGTGGTGACATACTCTGACACAGTTACGGCTGATAATAATGCTATATTAGATGATAGAGGTAAATTAAATGCTGCTATAGCCTGGCATCATTATTGGTAATATTTATCTAACCATTTTTATTTTGGTTGCTACTATAATTAAAGTATAGCGACAACCTTTTATATCGCAGTCACACAAATTTCCATACCGTATCGTTGAAAATGGGCATACCAATCTTATCAACATACTTTTATTTTGAGGAAAAATAACATGGCAGAGAAAACCTACTATGACATTTTAGGGGTCAAAAAAGACGCCTCAGACGCCGATATCAAAAAAAAATACCGTAAGCTTGTTCGTCAATATCACCCTGATGTTAGCGATCATCCAGATGCTGATAATAAGATTGCGGAGATTAACAATGCTTACGAAACCATCCGAGATAAAGACAAGCGTGCAGAATATGATGCCATGCTAGACAATCCTTTTGCGGGTCAAGCTGGCGCTGGTGGCTTTGGTGGTCAGTCGGCAGGGGCTGGACAGGGTGGATTCCGTTGGGAAGACATCAAAGATCAGTTTGGTGACGGCGAAGCTTATGGCGATGGTGGTTTTCGCTTCGATGATATTTTTTCTGCATTTGGTCGTGGCGCGAGCGGACAATCACAGCGTGGTGGCTTTGGGTCACAAGATAGCAAAGGTCAAGATCAGCATGCAGAGATTACGGTCGATTTGGCATCAGTTTATAACGGTGACGATTATAGTATCAAATTAAACGTTCCGGTTCGTCAGGCCAATGGCAGCGTGGACTATGACAATAAGACGCTCAAAATTAAAATTCCGAAAGGTATTACTGATGGCAAGCAGATTCGCCTAGCAGGACAAGGTGCGGCTGGTATAGGTGGTGGCAAAAACGGCGATTTATTTTTAAAAGTAAAAATCCGTCATGCAGATAATATTCGTGTTGAAGGTGCTGACGTCTATCAGACCGTCAATATCGCTCCATGGGAGGCGGCATTGGGTGAAAAAATCAATGTCAGTACGCCAGCAGGAAAGCTTGGTGTTTCTATCCCCAAAAACAGTAAATCTGGTAGTAATTTGCGTCTCAAAGGCAAGGGTATTCCTGCCAAGAAAGCAGGTGATTTGTATTTGACCTTAAATATTGTCAATCCTGATATCAGTAGTGAAGCGGCAACCAATGCTTATGAGCAATTAAAGCAGGCCTTTGCTGATGTCCATATTGACCGTTAACTCAACTCCTTGATAGCAGTCATTTATCACCGCAATAGAGATGCATACGATAACGATGAAATAGAAAGAAAACGAGGATAATAGTTATGAAACACTCGCCTGAATTTACCGATATCATCATGAGCTTGGATGAGCTAGTATCTGCCTGTGGCCAAGAGCGCCAATGGGTCATCGAGTTGATGGAAGAAAATATCATTGAGTATGATGTGCCAGAGCGTGAGCAGTTTACTGGCTATCAGCTGACAACCGTGCGCCGTGCCTCACGCCTTAGCCGTGATTTTGAAGCCAGCGTCCCAGCGATTGGTTTGATACTGGAGCTGTTAGATGAGGTGGAACAGTTACGCCAACTAAAACGTCAATTAGACTTACAAACGCCAGTGATAGAAGTGGACATTGATCACATAAAGTAAATAATTTGGTAAATGAAGACACGCCCTAAGAAATAGCCAATAAAAAAGGGCCTCAATAATAAATTGGGCCCTTTATTGTTTTTAGTTTCTCTATTTATAGCGTTTAATCTTCTACAAATTAACGAGAATACGTCGGATCAGCGGCTGCGGTGAATAGTACGTCAGTTGACGAGTTCAGCGCTGTTTCTGCCGAGTCTTGTATCACACCAATGATAAAGCCAATCGCTACCACTTGCATGGCAATTTCGTTTGGAATGTTAAATAGGCTAGCGGCAAGTGGGATCAAGAGCAATGAACCACCAGCGACACCAGAGGCTCCACAAGCACTGATGGTTGCGACCAGACTCAGTAGTAGTGCTGACGCAAAGCTCACTTCGATACCCAAAGTGTGTGCCGCTGCAAGCGTTAAGACGTTAATTGTAATCGCCGCACCTGCCATATTGATAGTGGCACCTAGCGGTATCGTCACAGAATAAGTGTCTTCATGCAGACCCAGTTTGCGAGCAAGGTTCATGTTTACAGGAATATTAGCCGCTGAGCTACGAGTGAAGAAAGCCGTAATACCTGATTCACGCAAGCATCTAAACACGAGCGGATAAGGGTTTTTGCCCGTTTTGACCAACACGATAATTGGGTTGGCGACTAACGCGATAAATAGCATACAACCGATGAGAACCATCAGGATACGTGCATAACCTGCCAAAGAAGCAAAGCCTGTTTCAGCGACAGTATTTGCGACCAAACCTAATATACCAAAGGGTGCTAAAGCAATGACCCATTTGACCACTTGCGAGATCGCATCAGAAAAATCACTGACTACGGTGCGCGCAGTATCACTGGCTTGACGTAGTGCAAAGCCGATGATGATGGCCCATGCTAGAATACCAATATAATTGGCCTCAGCGATGGCATTGATAGGGTTAGCCACCAAATTCATTAATAAGTTAGTCAATACGGCTTCTAAGTTGGCGGGTGGTACTTGCTCAATCGTCGCATTTATCAACACTAAGTTAGTCGGGAATAAAAAACTAGCACCTACCGCAGTCAATGCAGCCAAAAAAGTGCCGAACATATACATAATAAGTACTGGTTTGACATAAACCTTGTTACCGCTACGGTGTTGACTGATAGCAGCCATGACCAAGACAAATACCAGTATAGGCGCAACGGCTTTTAACGCACCTACAAACAGCGTGCCCAATAATCCTAATGCAATGCCGATGTCTGGTGCTTGCCAACCAATCAACACCCCTAAAATCAAACCAATGATAATGAGCGGAACCAGCCCTATACGTTGGTACATCGCAATCAATGAACGCATCTATACACCCTCGATTTAGTCAATATGGTCAAAGCATTTATAAATGGCTACAGCATGATCCTTACTTAAAATACGCAGTATATGCAGGGGTGCTTTGTCGCCATTTTGAAATAATTCGACTGTAAATAAGACGTTTGTAATAAGAACAGAAAAATAACCGAAGGATGGTAGCATTTTTTTGGATAAGCGCCTACCTCTACCCCGTATCCGCATAAGCTGATAGGGCTACCGAAAAGTGCCCAATATGAGAAAGGTAGGATAGTGTTGTATCGTGAGAAATGAAAAAGAGAGGCTGATTACACTTTAAAGTGGGTCAGCTCATAGCCTAGTTGTTGGTAAGCTTTATACTTGTTGCGACCTTCTTGAACACTTAGCGCATCAGGTTTTATCAGCTCAAGGACTCGAGTTGGTTGGGCATTACTGGTCACTGCCATAAAGCTGTTTACAGGATGTATCGTGGTATTGAGTACGATACCTTTGAAATCGGCTGGCATATGATTGCCAAGTAGGACAGGTGCTAGTGACTGGTTACCAGTGTTGATAGTATTGGGAATGGTGTCAGCAGTAGTATCCACATCAGTATTTTTAGAAGCATCTACAAGGCGTTGATGCGGTATAAAACTCGTAGAATCTTGTGCCCATAGCGCCTCATCAAGCGATGACAGTAACGCTTCATCTTCGATCAGAATAAGCAGCGACTGAGTGCTTTTGTTAAGCGCCGTTTGGGTCAGTTGACAAATAAAGCCCAAGATTTCTTGGGCTTTATTTTCACTTAGAACATAAAAGCTAATTTTCATAAATTGACTGTCGTTGATTGGCTGTCATTAATCGATTATGCCATATCCGCGCTATTTTTTAGATATTGCATAAATAATGGTACTGGGCGACCAGTGGCAGCTTTGTCTTTGCCTGAGTTCCATGCCGTGCCAGCGATGTCTAAATGCGCCCATGCTTGACCTTCTTCGATGAAGCGAGATAAGAAGCAAGCAGCAGTGACGGCACCAGCAGCTCTACCACCGATGTTTTGTAAGTCTGCGATAGGTGATTCGAGCTGTGCTTGATACTCATCATCTAACGGCATATGCCAAACAAGGTCACCTGATAAGTTACTGGCGTTTTCTAGCTCAAACAATACGTCTTCGTTATTACTAAAGACTGCTGAGCGTACATGACCAAGTGCAACCACACAAGCGCCAGTTAAGGTAGCAACATCAATGATGGCTTTTGGCTGATAGCGCTGTACATAGCATAGGGTATCTGCCAGTACTAAGCGACCTTCAGCATCTGTATTCAAAATCTCGACTGATAGACCGTTCATGGCTTTGACGATATCGCCTGGACGAGTTGCATCACCTGAAGGCATGTTTTCAGCACAGGCTAACGCACCAACGACATTGATCGGTAGACGTGCTTCACATAACGCCTTGATAGTACCTAGTACTGAGGCTGAACCACCCATATCAAACTTCATCTCATCCATGGCTGCACCAGGTTTGATAGAGATACCGCCTGAGTCAAACGTGACGCCTTTACCGACCAATACGATAGGAGCGTCATCATTTGCAGTTGATAAGTCAGTGCTAGTTGTATTAGTATTTTTAGCAGACTTTTTAGTTGGTAGTTTATCAGCCAATGCTTTTAGACCACCGCTGACTTTGGCACTGCTAGTCGCGGCTTTAGTGGAGCCAGCATCGCTACTGAAGTCAGACTTACCGCGGTATTCCATGAGTACGAGTTTGCCTTCTTTGGTAGAGCCTTGGGCAACAGACAAAAAGCAGCCCATACCCAATTCTGACATCTCATCTTCACCTAATACCTTCACTGTTAATAGGTCAGGATAGGCTACTGCAAGCTCTTGGGCTTTTTCTGCCATATAAGCTGGGAAGCAGATGTTACCTGGTTCATTGGCTACATCGCGAGTCAGACTCTGACCTGCAAACACTGATTGTGCAAATGCTAGCGCAGGCTGTAATGCAGCATCAGCCACGAGATAGATGTCCGTCAGTATCGTTGAAGCTTGTTCAGATTTGTATTTGTCAAAGCGGTAGCTTGCTGCCAATAGGTTGAGAGCAAATTGACCAAACTGGCTTTCTTCTAAGGCATCGCTCAACGCAACAGTGATAGAAGACACACGCTTTTGCGTGCTACTATAAATGGTATTAGCAATTTTTTTCAAGACAGTGTTATTAAGCTTATCGGTATTACCTACACCGACTAATAATAGTTGTACAGGGTTTTGCTTGGTGGTTTTTTTGTCGCCTGCCAATGCGTAATCGACTACAGTTTCACCAGCCTTACCATTAAAATGTGACACATCAATCAGTTGCTCAATACGTGAGGTGTAATCGGTCAGAACAGATTCGGCAAAGATGTTTTTGTTATCATCGATTAAAACAACCAGACACGCTTCATCTTTACTCTTCGCTTCTTTTTTTAGAATTTTTTGCGTATGAGTTTTTGGTAGGTGCTGAGACAATTTAATATTCATATCGTTATCCTTATTAGAGTTATAAAACGAGTGTCGTAACAGTGAGTCAATATGGATGACTCTATTTATTAACGACAGCTTTCAAGGTTAGAGCAACTTACTAGATCAAGGCCTCAAACATAAGAAACATCACACGTGACAAGGCATCACTCATCTTATAGTGGTGAATCCTGCACCGAGAGTGATGACGTTATCGTTCATGTGTATTAAATATATCCTAACTATCTAAAGTGGTTGGCTAAAGCAGTTGGGGTCTTCGGCTATAGTTGTAGTGTAGCATATCAGGTAATGATTGCGCTGTCGGCAAGGGTTAGGTAAAGATTTCGTATATATTTGCTGCACGATCTTGCTATACATCTTTAGAGCCTGTCGCCTATTCAGTAAGGCATGCGTAATGTTTTCAAACACATTTCACCGCCATTCTTAGGCAAAACATGCTAGCATTAGCGGTCATCTTGATCACCAATATTTATAAGGTATTGCTAATAAGTGATACTGCTATCTTTATATCTGTTTAAGACTTGGGCTGAACGGCATTGTTTCTATACTGCTTAGTGCTGTGATTGAATGTTTAACATGCTACAACTATGGAGCATAAAATTGTCATTATTTTGTCCATAATTATGCGACGAATGATTAAGAATACCAACCCTTTTTAAGAGTACCTATTGTGATATTACGCCGCTATATGACCCAACAAGTCGCTTCAACCACTGCTCTAGTATTAGGGTTTTTAGTGGTGATGATGCTAGGTGGTCGTTTGATACGCTACTTTGGTATTGCCGCAGAAGGTAATCTTGATATCAGCTTATTATTTACCATCATTGGTTATAATTTGCCGTACTTCTTAGAGTTAATTCTGCCTTTAGCATTTTTTATCGCATTGATGCTCGTATTTGGGCGCCTGTATGTCGATCAAGAAATGGCTGTTATCAATGCCAGTGGTGTCTCGCGTGGTAAACTTGCTCGTTTGATTACGCCCCTGATATTGGCCTTGTTTGTCGGTGAAGCTGCATTGTCCATTGTCGGAAAACCGTGGGGGGTGCGTTCATCAGAAGCTGTTTGGCAACAGCAAGCTGTGACTAGCGCATTTGATTTGATACGTCCAAATGAATTTATCAGTAGTGGCAATTATCATTTGTATGTGGGCAGCTTAAGTGATGATAAAAAACAATTACAAAATGTGATCCTCATTCAGTCTGAACCTGAAGAAAAGGGCAGTGCTGCTGACAAAGAGGCTATCAATGCTGGTAATACCATTGACCCAGAAACAGCAGAGTCATTGGGTATACCAGAGCTACCAGCCGCTGTTATAAACTCTAATATCAGCAAAGATACTATCACGCTCGCCACTCGTGCGGAACAAGTAGATACGGGTGATAGCGGTGTAACCCAGTTGGATTTGTTCCAAGGTCGTCGCTATGAAGTTGGAGCAGGTAGTCTGAAATACAATCAGGTGGGCTTTGATCGCTACCGTATCACTTTGACTGAGTCATCAGAAGAAGTCGTCACCGAAAACAACATTGAAACGCAAGCAATAGGACCATTATGGCAGGCGGCTACTGGCGGTGCACAAGTAAGTAATACCAATACGCTACGTGCAGCACAAGGTGAGCTTGGATATCGTTTTGCTTTACCATGGCTGATGATTATCGCGCCTATGCTGGCCGTACCGCTCGCACAAGTACGCCCTCGTCAAGGTCGTTGGTTACGCTTATTTCCCTCTATTTTATTATTTGTCAGCTGCGCGTTGGGTATTATTTCACTAAAAAATGCAGTAAGCAAAGGCAGTGTGAGTGTGTGGGCTTATGCGTGGTTGGTTCTTGGATTCATGGTACTAGCACTTTATATGAATTGGGGAAGTCGCGTACAGCATCGACTGCGTTTTCGTAAACAACAAAATGCGCCATTAACGGTTATCGATAGTCAAAGCACTGGCTCACAAGGAGGACAGCCTTAATGAGCGCTTTATTCTCTAAGTTGGTTAAAAAGCCTGCCAACCTAAAAGTTCTTAGCCGTTATGTCAAACGTAATGCATTTTTTGCGATTGTCGGAGCGGTCTTAGGTCTGTGGGCGTTGCAGTTGGTTTTTTCTTATTTGTCAGAGCTTGACTCACTAGACGACAGTTATACGATGGGGCAGGCAATTAAGTATATTTTTTATCGCTCACCTTATTTTTTAGAGCAGTTTACGCCAACAGGAGCATTGCTTGGTGCGGTTGTAGGCTTAGGCTTACTCGCTAACAAAAGCGAGCTGGTGGTGATGCGTGCTGCTGGAGTGAGCGTATATCGCATTGTCGGTTGGGTGTTACAGCCTGCCATGATTTTTGTGTTGCTTGCTTTGGCGATTAACCAGTTCGTCTTACCATACTCTAATCAGTTGGCAAAAGAGATCAATGATGCCGATAGCCGCGCATTGGTCACATCGGTACGTGGTTATTGGACTGTGCAGCCACGCTTTGAAAATGCTGCTGATGGTAGTACCATGTCGGATGGCAGTGATGTGTTATATATTGATTATGCTGATGTTCAAGGCAACATCGGTGAGGTCAAACGCTGGCATTTGGATAATAATGGTAGCTTACAAACGGCCATCTATGCAGAAAATGGGCAGTATATTGGTCGTGAACCAGTCGATATGACCATTGATGCACCAAGTGAGCAGTATCGCTATGAGTGGCAGCTGAATAATATGACCAAACTGAATATCGGTCAGGGGTTTGATAGCAGTCAAGCCATCTCACCCTCTGATACATTGAGCCTACCGTTTGCTCCTGAGTCTGTGTATTTGCTCACTCGCAAGGCGGAGGACTTGTCATTGACTCAGCTATATGAGCATCGCCAGTTTATGAGTCAACAGGGTCAGCGCTCTTTGAATCATGAGCTGGCGTTTTGGCAAAAGCTATTATCACCATTTTCTATTTTGTCATTGGTGATTGTCGCCTGTTCATTTGTTTTTGGCTCACTGCGTACGCATAGTTTGGGCTTGCGTATCGTGGTAGCGCTATTGTTTGGTTTGCTGTTTAGTTATATGCAAGATTTGGTTGGCTTTATCTCGCTCGCTACTGGAGTGTCGCCGCTACTCATGGTGCTATTACCCATCATCGGTAGTGCGGCATTGGGTGGATATCTGCTCAAACGGCAGATGTAGCCAGATATCATTTACCATAAAGAAGCCCGCTAAAACACTATGTTTTAGCGGGCTTCTTATTTTTATCACTTTCAAAAATTTATACCATTCACAAAAATTAGAGTAGCAAGGAAAAAGAGCGCAAGTACTACGCATTGTAAGCTAAGCGATTTTGACACAGCTAATCGTATTTTTGGCGGTTGGTATTAGTCTTTGGTTGCCATGGTAATGGTGTACGTCTTACCTTGCTTGATCTTATCGCTATTGCCAAATACTTCGGTAAATGAGCGCTTCACAAACTGACGTAGGCCGTTGATAGTAACCACATAAAAGCGACCACCCGTACGCATACGCTCATAAGCATCAAGGAAGTATAAATAATGCTGCTCTTTGCCCACTTTGGCTGGCAAGTTTGACATCACCAGGCTAAAGTCTTTGTCTTTTGCCACTTGATTAAAGCCGTTTGATAAATGCACATCGACATTGGTTAGACCGTTTTTTTCACAGTTACGGCATGCGTATTCTACCGCCATAAAGTCTTTATCGATCAGCGTATGTTGACCATTCGGACATTCACGTGCTGCCGTCATACCAAGTACGCCATAACCACAGCCCAAATCAATTGAATCATCGTCAGCTTCAAAATCCACATAATCAAGCAGCATCAAGCTACCGTCATCGAGCTTTTGCGGTGAAAAAATACCCCACGTGGTCGAAAAATCAAACGGCTTGCCCAATACGTCTTGGCGAAAGTTAATATCTTCGCGCCAGTGTTCGGCATTTTTTAATAGGTCAGCAGGTGGCTTATGATTTAGTGGGTGGCTCATAGGATTCTCGGATAATGGGTAAATAAAAGGCGGTGGTTGCTCAGTTATACAGCGTGCACATCATACGCGTATTGTAGCGAGAAAAGAGGTAGTTTGCAGCTATCTATTGTGGAATTGTATTGTGGGAAGTCGTTAT